>JANYJT010000001.1 GCA_025358395.1 Bacteroidia bacterium | reverse complement strand
ATATGCTGGGCCTGTGATAATTTTTTTGTTGGATATTACTGTGGCCTTTGTCATACGCAAATAAAAATGTGGGTGTTCAGCATCACATGTTGTGTATTTACCTCTTCGAAGCACAAACTCATCTTTACTGATTTTTTTTGTCAGATCGCTGTGTACAAAACCATCCCCTTGTTTGGTTTTCACATCAGTGATAATCCCTTTTTGAGTTTCGAAGTTGTAACGCATAGTTTTTGATTCGAATTCCTCAGTTCCATCTTTAAAAACTGGTGTTCCAACTTTAGTTCCTGTTGAATCGGGCAATCCTTCTGCATAAACTTCCTTATTTGCAAGATCAAGCTCAATGTAATCAGCTTTTAGCTCAATATTTTGGTAATTAACAACCCCACCCTTATACATATACACTTTCTGGTTTATGAAGTCAGGGATAATCGAATCGATAGCAGAATAAGTTATTGTTGCCTCGAGTACCGGCTTAGAAACCGTATCATTTGAAATTTGAATTGGAGAAATTGAGGTCGAATCATTCAAAATTGGATTCACTTTACCCGGAACCGTATCCGATTTAGTTTCGACTCCAGCTAAATTGTTCAAATTTCTAACTGATGGAACTGAAATAGTATCAGTTTTCCGATTTAGCTGACCAAAGGCAGAAACAGCAACTAAAAATAATATATTTGTAAGAAGATTTTTTATCAAAACTACAGTTTATAAGATAAGCACATAAATGCTTGTTTGGTTTGCAAAAATATAAATAAGGCCTATACCTAAACGTGAACAAACGTAAAATAAATCTAAAATTCTACTTTTGTGATAAATATATTCGTTGATATGAATAAGTTTAATTATTCGAAGACACTTTTGATACTAATTCTCTGCATTTTAATTGCTGGGAATTCATTCCCGACAACTTCTGTCAAACAGAATTCGAAACAAATGGTAATTGTTATCGATCCCGGGCATGGAGGGAAAGACCCCGGAGCAGTGAGTAAAACCGTTCGTGAAAAGGATGTTGTTTTAGGCATCGGTCTTAAATTAGGAAAACTCATCAATGAAAATTATCCAGACGTAAAGGTTGTTTTTACTCGCAATACTGATGTTTTCATTCCTTTGATTGAGCGTTCAAGAATAGCCAATAAAAGCAAAGCCGATTTATTTATTTCACTTCATGCCAACTTTTGCGCAACTCCCTCAACCAGAGGAACTGAGACCTTTACACTAGGGCTTCATAGATCGAACGATAACCTTGACGTAGCAAAAAAGGAAAACTCAGTAATATTAATGGAAGATGATTACAAAACAACTTATGAAGATTTTGATCCTAACTTGTCTGAATCGTACATCATGTTCGAAATGATGCAGGATTTATATATGGATCAGAGTTTGTCTTTTGCTGATGCCATTCAACATCAATTCAAATCACGTATTGAATCCTCCAACAGAGGTGTCAAACAGGCAGGATTCCTTGTTCTTAGACAATCGTCAATGCCAAGTGTGTTGGTTGAAACCGGTTTTATAAGTAATAAAGAAGAAGCAAATTACATAAGCAGTGAAGATGGCCAACGAAATATCGCACTTTCAATTTTAGAAGCTTTTCGCAAATTCAAGAATAAAAATTCAGGAACGACCAATAAAAAAGCAACCGAAGAAACTGCCGGTAAAGCAAAATCAGCGGAAACCGATGCAAAACCAGTGGTCGAAACTGAAAATAAAATTGTAGAAAATAAGACTGAAAACGAAATTATTTCCACAACAGTTATTTCTGAAAACCCAGAGATAAAAAAGGAAGAACCCTTACGCACCAAAGATACAGTCAAAGCAAATCGACCAGAGAATATTGTGTATTATACTATTCAAATTGCGGCAAGTACAACCCCTGCTGAAGCTGTTTCTGCTAATTTTAAAGGAGTAAAAAACATCAAGAGGGATAAAATCGATAAGTATTACCGTTATTACGTGGGTAACGAAAGTTCAATAGATAACCTAGCATCACTTTTTCAGCAAGTTAAACTAAAATTTCCGCAGGCATTTATCGTATCTTTCGTTGATGGCAAGCGCGTTCCATTGAAATAGAAAGTTAATAAAACTGTATATGAGATTATCAATTTGTTTTCCTGATGAATGGTGTTTAGCTTTGTATCAGAAAAACTGAAACTACAGAAACAATGATTAAAATTTCGAAATACACCAAATTAGGCCTTTTGGTAATTGCATGCCTTACAATTTTTATTTGGGGAATCAATTTTTTGAAGGGAATTGATATCCTGAAAAAAAACACAAAATACTATGTAATTTATGAAAAGATTGACGGATTACTCAAATCAAGTTCTGTAACCATCAATGGATATCAGGTTGGTAAGGTTTCTGATATTAAATTTATGAGTGATTATTCCGGAAGGCTCTTGGCAACCCTCTCACTTCAAGGTGATTTCAAAATTGCCAAAGGCTCAACAGCCAGAATCGTTTCGAGCGACATTATGGGAACAAAGTCGATTAAACTGGCGATTGTTCATTCCGGCGAATATTACAAAGAAAATGATACAATCCCCGGGGATACTGATAGGGACTTAAAAGAAGAAGTCAGTATGCAGGTACTTCCATTGAAAAAAAAGGCGGAAGAACTAATTGCATCACTCGATTCGGCCTTAACCGTCGTAACCTATGTTTTCAACCAGCGAACCCGCGAAAACCTGACAGAAAGTTTTGAAAACATCAATCGCACCATTGCTAACATTCAATCAGCTTCAGCAGAGCTGAATAAAATAATCGGAAGCGGCAAGATAAATTCTATTGTAGAAAACCTTGACAGCATATCTGGTTCCTTCAAACAAAATTCCAGGAACATTACAAAAGTAATAAGTAATGTAACGGCCCTCTCAGATTCACTCGCCAAGTTGGATATTAGTCCTGTATTTGAAGAAATTAAATCATCAATCACAGGAATAAATACCATTATCAAGAAGCTCAACACCACCGATAGTTCAGCAGGAATGCTCATCAACGATCCTGCTTTATACCAAAATCTTAATAGTCTGGCTAATAGCATGGATTTATTATTAAAAGATTTGCGCAGCAATCCGAAAAGATACGTTCATTTCTCAGCATTTAACGTTGGTAAAGATGTATATATCACAGCGAAGCCCGACCAATCTGGATCAAAAAATGAGGTGGTTTTCAAAATTCAGTTAATATCAAGTCCTGCCCGATTATCGACCGAATCTACTTTTTTTAAAGGCCTTGGTCCTATTGAAGAAATAAAGATAAGTGAGACCTATAATTATATGGCTGGAAAATCAACCGATTTCAGTCAAATTACCAAACTTTTGGAAAAGGCAAAAACCAATTTCCCAGATGCAAATTTGGTAGCTTTTAAAAATGGAAGGAAAATAAAATTGGAAAAAGCAATCAAGAATCTTACAAACTAGAACAATTCAATAATCTTTATTATTGTAAAACATACTACAATCCTTTACTGGCAGGTATTTACGCTACTCAATTATCTATATATCTAATAATCAATTAATTAATATTATTAAAAAAATATTAAATTATTTAAATTTTTT
>JANYJT010000084.1 GCA_025358395.1 Bacteroidia bacterium | reverse complement strand
CCGACGACAGATTTTTTGAACGACCGCGGATTGATGGGAGATGGGTGCATCAATGTCCCCGAGATCAGGTCGTGGGTCGAAGAGGCAGGATTCAGGGGATACAACGAGGTGGAGATCTTTTCGGACAAATACTGGGCCATGAATCAGTTTGAGTATCTCGAAAAGATTAAGGAGGCGTATTTGACGAAGAGTTGAAGAAAGACCTGTAGGACCTGTAGGACAAGGAGGACTGGGACGACTGGGACGATGGGTGGATAGTAAACAAAAATCAGGACGAGGCAGTCCCAAGTCGAAAATTATTTAAAGGGTTAATTTACTATATTGTTAGACATTATTTATTGAAGAACTGAAGTACTTATGAAGGAAAATACCACTATCCACAAAGTCGGAATCATCATGAACGGTGTAACCGGCCGCATGGGAACCAACCAGCACCTGATGCGATCGATCGTAGAAATCATCAAACAAGGAGGCGTGCAATGCGGTCCTGCCGAATTTATCATGCCGGATCCTGTTCTGGTGGGTCGTGATGAGGTCAAACTAAGGAAGCTTTCTCAGCTTTCCGGTGTTGAAAAATGGACCACAAATCTGGATGAAGTGATGAATGATCCAACCTACCAGATCTATTTTGATGCACAAACCACCGGGCGCAGAGCTGAGGCTGTCAAAATGGCTGCCAGGGCCGGCAAGCATGTTTATTGCGAAAAACCTGTGGCTGTTGACACGGCAACGGCACTTGAATTGTACGAGGTATGCGAAGAATCCGGAGTCAAGCATGGAGTAGTTCAGGACAAATTGTTTTTGCCCGGAATGATCAAACTCAAAAGGCTGATGGAAAATGATTTCTTTGGAAAGATACTGTCAGTGAGGGGCGAGTTCGGATACTGGGTCTTCGAGGGATTCAATGTGCCGGCCCAGCGTCCAAGTTGGAACTACCGAAAGGAAGATGACGGAGGTATCATCATCGACATGTTGTGCCACTGGCGCTATGTGCTTGATAACCTCTTCGGAAATGTGAAGGGAGTTTTCTGTCTGGGCGCGACGCATATTCCGGAAAGAGTCGATGAGCAGGGGAAAGTATACAAATGTACAGCCGACGATGCTGCTTACGCCACCTTTGAGCTGGAAGGCGGTATCATCGCACATTTCAACTCATCCTGGGTTACCAGAGTAAGGCGCGATGACTTGTTAACGCTCCAGGTTGATGGCACCAAAGGCTCTGCAGTTGCCGGCCTTAGGGACTGCTGGACGCAGCATTACGGAAATACACCTAAGCCGGTCTGGAATCCGGACATCCCCAGCCCGATTAATTTCTTCGAAGGATGGTCCAAAGTACCGGAACAAGAGGTTCATGGAAATGCATTCAAGGTTGAATGGGAACTGTTCCTCAAACATGTGGTGAAAAATGAGCCTTTCCGCTGGACATTACTTGAAGGAGCCAAGGGAGTACAATTGGCTGAAAAGGGATTGGAGAGTTGGGCGAAGCGGCAGTGGGTAGAGGTGCCCGCTCTGGGAGTGTGATTGAACTCCGGATTTTGAAAGCACGCTGGTAGAGGACTGGGGGACTTGGAGACCAGGAGACTTGGCGAGTGGTTAAAAAAAGAAGATTGAAACGGGGAAACGGAGAAGAAGGACCGGGGCCAGGAGACTGAGCGAGTGGTTGAAGAGGGAAGAAGAAACAAGAAACGTGAAACAGGGAAACAATGAAACGGAGAAGACAATATCTCATTTAATCTGTGAAAATTTGTGTAATCTGTGGTAGGGAATGGGGCTAATTTGCGTTTTAATTCCTGAAATTTGTGTAATCTGTGGTAGGAAAGTGGTTAATCTATTTTAATCTGTGGCAAGGGGGTATCGAACAATATAAATTCACAATCGAAAATGAAAAAGGTTGCTTTAATCACGGGTGGAACTCGCGGCATCGGATTGGGAATTGCCACTGAAATGGCAAAAGCCGGATTTAATTTAGCATTGAGTGGAAAGCGTGAGGAAGCCTCTGTGGCAGCTGTTCTTGAGGATTTGGCTGGTTTAGGCTCTGAAGTTGCTTATTTTAGGAGCGATGTTTCGGTTAATGACGAAAGACGCCATTTGGTAGATGCTGTGATTAAGCGGTTCGGGAAAATTACTGTTCTGGTCAACAATGCCGGCATTGCGCCATCCGAAAGACGTGACATTCTGGATGCTACAGAGGAGAGCTTTGTGGAAGTACTCCATGTAAATCTTCAAGGTCCCTATTTCCTCACGCAATCAGTGGCCAACCGAATGATCGAAATCAAGAAGCAATTACCGGACGAATTCTTCTGCATTATCAATGTCTCATCTGTCTCTGCTTCATTTGCCTCAGTGAACCGTGGCGAATACTGCATCTCAAAAGCCGGAATTGCTATGGCGACCAAATTGTGGGCCACCCGTCTGGGCGAATTCGATATTCCGGTATATGAAATTCAGCCTGGTGTGATTCGTACTGATATGACTTCAGGGGTACAAAAAAAATACGATCTTCTCTTTCAGGATGGACTCGCCATTCAGGCCAGGTGGGGTTTGCCCTCGGATGTTGGCAAGGTCGCGGCAGCTATGGCGACCGGAAGTATGCCATACTCTTCCGGGCAGGTCGTGATGGTTGACGGTGGCATGTCAATACAAAGGTTATGACCGTCATGCTGAATTTATTTCAGCATCTCCTGTTGTATGTCAGACTGAATTTTTAAATGCATCTCATTATTAAATAGGGGATTCCGGATCAAGTCCGGAATGACGATGTTCAATTGTGAAATACTATTCAACTAAAAATTTAGTTAAATATTCTTAAAGCTATTGCATGACTATAAATATAGTTGTATATTTGTTTTGAAGGATTGACAATATTAAAACAACAATCATGCAATTAACAAGATCAGAAGAACAGGTCATGCAGATCCTGTGGGAGCTGGGTGAAGGACTGGTGAAAGATATTCTGGACAAGTTCGACGAACCCAAACCTGCACGAAACACCGTTTCCACAGTAGTGCGAATTCTTGAAAAGAAAGGCTTTGTAGGCCACAAGGATTATGGCAAAGTGTTTGTCTATTATCCGCTGGTTTTAAAAAAGGAGTATTCCGGAAAGCAGCTTTTCGGGTTGATGAACAACTATTTCAACAACTCTTTCCCTGCCATGGCCTCCTTCTTTGCCAAGGAGAACGATTTATCGATCCGCGATCTTGAATTGCTGATGGAAGAGACTAAAAAGGAATTGGTCAAACGTAATAAAACCTAATAAAATGGAAACGATCGGACTGCTTCTGTTAAAATCAGCCGCATGGCTGACCGGTTTCGCGCTGGTTTATCTGTTGTTTCTGCGCAACGAGCGCTATTTCAGGCTCAACCGGCTCTACTTGCTGTGCGGAATTGCCGCCTCTTTACTATTCCCATTTTATACCTTCCATTACAATGTGGTCATTCCTTTTAGTCCAACAATTAATACCATGGTTGGTGAATTAACTGCCGCGGCTTTTGTGCCGGAAGAATCAATGGTCCCATTGCTTTATTTCTGGATCTACGTGACCGGTATCATGGCTGTCTTGCTTCGGTTGCTCTTTCAGACGTGGAAGATCATCCGCAAACTACGGGAAACCGGTTATGAACAAAACGGTGTGGTAAGACTTGTTCGTACTTCGGAATATGCCTCTTCGTTTTCATTTTTCACTTACGTCTTTGTCAATCCTTCAACGTCGGCACAAGAGATGAAAGAGATCATGAACCACGAACGGGAACATATTCAGCAACGCCACTGGTTGGATCTGCTGCTGGTCGAATTGCTTTGTGTGGTGCAATGGTTCAACCCAATTGCCTGGATTTATGCCCGTCTGGTGCGCCAGAACCATGAATTCCTGGCCGATGAGAAGGCTTTGCAGTACTCAGTCGATCCGGTCATCTATCAGGCAGCACTTTTAAACCAGTTGTTGGGAGCTCCTGTCTTCAGTCTCACCAACTCATTCAGCTATTCATTAAACAAAAAAAGATTTAAAATGATGAAAAAGAAAATAGATTCCCCGTTCAGAAAACTGAAAATGTTGGTGGTATTGCCACTGGTTGCCATGCTGTTCTATGCCTTTGCAGTGCCCGATTACCAGTACGGAACTGAAAGCAGTTCTGTGGCAACCCAAGAGAAAGCAATCGATGTAAAAGGTAAGGTCTTGAAAAGTGACGGTACTCCCTTACCGGGAACCTCTGTGATCCTAAAAGGTTCTACTGTGGGGACGATTTCTAATTCTGAAGGAAAGTTTGAATTGAAAGGTGTTCCTTCAGATGGTGAACTGTACTTTTCCTTTGTTGGGTTCAGCACAAAAGTTCAAAAGGTAGACGGTCAAGCAATGAAAATTGTCATGGAAGCCAGCAAAGTAGGGCTGGATAAGGTGGTCGTTGTTGGTTATGGAACTCCTCCTCCGCCTCCTCCTCCGCCTCCCGTTAATTTAAACAAAATGATTAGCGATACGAATCCTCCTTTGGTATTTTTGGATGGAGTTCAAATTTCGAAAGAGGCAATGAATCAGGTTAAACCGGATCAAATTGCATCGATCTCAGTGGTTAAGGATAAGTCTGGAATAGCTTTATATGGCGACTTGGGCAAGAATGGTGTGATTCTGATCACGACCAAGGCTATGGCGGGCAAAAATCCATATAAGAATTTTGGTAATTCAGCTAAAACCACTGAACAAAAAACTGGTGAAGAGGTCTATGTGAAAGTTGAAGAGATGCCCGAATTCCCCGGCGGTGAAATGGCTTTGCGTGATTTTGTAGTTAGCACAGTTAAATATCCGGCGGATGCCGTAAAGGAAAATATTCAGGGCAAAGTTTTTGTCACCTTCGTTGTAAAGTCTGACGGAACAGTTGGAAATGCCAAAATTGTCAGAGGTGTTCATCCTTTGTTGGACAATGAAGCGATCAGGGTGGTTAATCTGTTACCAACGTGGAAACCAGGCAGACAGAAAGGTGAAGCAGTAAGCGTATCTTATACCATTCCTGTAAGTTTTGCACTTAATAGAGACCAAACTAAGGAGACTACACCTCCAAAAACCAATGAAAAGGGGGAAAAAGAGGTTTTCATAGTTGTAGAACAGATGCCTGAATTTCCAGGAGGAGACTTGGAGTTGAGAAAATTTATTGCCGGGACTGTCAAATATCCTGAAGAGGCCATTAAGGACAAAACTCAGGGAAAAGTCTTTGTATCTTTTGTCGTAAGTAGCACAGGTAAGGTCGAACTGGCAAAAATTGAAAGATCTGTCAGTCCGGCACTGGATGCCGAAGCAATAAGGGTTGTTAACAGTTCACCCGACTGGAAGCCGGGTATGCAACGCGGACAAGCAGTCAGTGTGGCCTATACGATTCCGATAGAATTTAAGCTTCAATAAAAAATCGCAGAAAACCGCCTCACCCAAAAAGTGAGGCGTTTTTTTTATGTAATTTTCAAGAAAAATTGAACGATGGCTTCCAGAGAAAATCTTCAGAAAACGCTGAACCACATCCAACCCAACAAACTGGTGGTTGATTTTGGAGAAACATCGGTCACAGGGATACATTGCCTGGCACTGAAAAATCTTCGAAGCTATTTCAGACTGTTCACAACATCCAGGCCAATGTGCCTGTCGAAAATTTGCCAGCCATGCTGGATGCGATTCGTGATTTTAATGGATAGAAGTTAATTAAAAGAGTCATTTAATACATTGAACAAATTTTCAGATTCCTTTCGAAGCACCGCCAAAATGCCAGTACTCTTTTTGGGTCACGGCTCACCGATGAATGCTATCGAAGAAAATGAATTTGTTTCCGGGTGGCGTGAAGTGGGGAAATCATTGCCCCATGCGAAAGCCATTTTATGCATCTCAGCTCATTGGGAAACACGTGGCACATTTGTGACTGCCATGGAAAAACCTACAACGATTCACGACTTCGGAGGATTCCCGCCACAACTTTATGAGGTGCAATATCCGGCTCCGGGAAGTCCGGAACTGGCAGCGGAAACCAAGAAAATCATCTCCAAAACGGAGGTCGGGCTCGACCAGAAATGGGGTCTCGACCATGGGTGCTGGAGCGTGGTGAAGCATTTGTATCCTGCTGCTGATGTGCCGGTCATCCAGATGAGCCTGGATTATTACCAGTCACCTCAGGCTCATTACGACTTGGCCAAAGAGCTTGCCTCGTTACGTAAAAAAGGTATCTTGATTGTTGGAAGCGGGAATCTTGTTCACAACCTTCAGCGTGTTGCCCGGGACAAAATGAACGAAGTAGGTTTTGCTTTCGACTGGGCAACTGAGGCCAACGAAACCATGAAGAAGTACATTCTGAGTGGCGATCATCATAAGCTTATCAATTACAAAACGCAAGGCAGGGCTTTCGATCTGGCTATTCCGACCCCCGAACATTTTTTGCCGCTGCTTTATATTCTAGCCTTGAAGGAGGATCATGAAGAGCTATCCATTTTCAATGATAAATCGGTCGCAGGTTCACTTTCCATGACTTCTGTGACAATAGGAATGGGTCGCTGATCGCTTTGTTAACTGAAGTATTGGAGCAAATTGTAATAAATAAGAAAGAGCGTTAATATGAGTGATTTTGTACATATATTTGTACACTTAATCGTACATAAATATAAAAATCATGTTAACAACTACCATTTCTGATTTTCGAAAGGATATCAAACAATATCTTGACCGGGTAACTGAAAATGATGAAACACTGATCATCAATAGAGGTAAGGATACCGGAGTTGTGATCATTTCTTTGGATGAATACAATGCGCTCAATGCGACCTATCACGAATTATCCTCCACGGCAAATGAAATAAGATTGGATTCAGCCATTGAGAAATTAAGAACAGGCTCATCATTTCAGAAAGACCTTTCTGAAGAATGAAGTATATATTTGTTGATGAGTCCTGGGAAGATTATTTATATTGGCAGAAAACAGATAAGAAGATGCTGTCAAAAATGAATGATTTGTTGAAAGAGATTTCCCGAATCCCATTTTCCGGTATTGGAAAGCCGGAACCATTGAAGCATAAATACAAAGGATTTTGGTCACGCAGAATTGATGGCGAACACCGTTTAATTTATCAGGTAAGAGACGGTGAAATATTGATCGCTAAATGTAGATTTCATTACGATTAGATACAATGGCAATCAGTCAGATAACACCATTTCAAAACAAAAAGCGAATCAGATTAGCCGTTTCCCTTGTCTATTTCAGCATGGGGCTCTGCTTCTCCTCCTGGGCAAGCCGGATCCCGGAAATCAAAACGGCCTTGCACCTGAACGATGCCATGTTTGGAACCATTTTGTTTGCATTGCCGGTAGGTCAATTTCTGATGATGCCTTTCTCAGGCAAACTTGTTACCCGCTTTGGAAGCCACAAGGTGTTGCCTTTTGCACTTCCTGCTTACACACTTTGCCTAACTTGTATCGGATTGGTTCATTACGGCTGGCAGCTAGCCATCGCGCTGCTTCTGTTTGGAATCTTTGGAAATTTGTGCAATATCTCCATCAATACCCAGGGTGTGGCTGCCGAAAAGTTATACCAACGCTCCATCATGGCTTCCTTTCATGGTGGATGGAGCCTTGCCGGCTTTATGGGTGCACTGATCGGAATAGCCATGATTAACCTCAAAGTTCAACCATTCTGGCATTTCGCGTCCATCATTCTGATTGTTTGGACAACCGTCCGGATCAATTATCCCTATCTCGATCGCACCAAACACAAAGCAAAGTCCGGCGAAGCCAAAAGAAAATTTTTTAGTCGGCCGGATAGTACTTTACTTCAGCTTGGAATCATCGGTTTTTGCAGCATGGCCAGCGAAGGTGCCATGTTCGACTGGAGTGGTATATATTTCAAAGATGTGGTCAAGGCACCGCCATCTCTGGTCGTTCTTGGATATACCTCCTTCATGGTCATGATGGCAATGGGTCGATTTTTAGCCGATCACATGGTTGCCAAAATTGGAAGGAAAAGGCTTCTTCAGATATGCGGAATGATGATTTCGACAGGTTTATTCACTGCCGTATTCTTTCCTTTTCTGGTACCGTGTACCCTGGCATTTATGTTGGTTGGATTAGGGGTTTCGAGTATGGTTCCGACGGTTTACAGCGCTGCAGGCCGCCATACAAAAATACCTACCGGCATTGCCCTGGCAACTGTTTCGAGTGTCAGTTTTCTCGGGTTTTTGATGGGACCGCCATTGATCGGATATATTTCACAGGCAGCCGGTTTACGCTATTCATTTGCTGTAATTGCGGTTTTTGGATTGGGTATTACACTTCTCGTTTCGAGGATAAAAGCATTGCAAAATTAAA
>JANYJT010000289.1 GCA_025358395.1 Bacteroidia bacterium | reverse complement strand
CAGTACCTCTTCAGAAATGATAATTCCATCTTTGTATATCTTTTTTCGAAGAATATTCATTCTGGTTTCAAAATCAGGCACCTGTAAATCAGCAGTTAATCCCCATTTAAACCTCGAAAGAAGACGCTGTTCCATCCCTTTTAATTCGATCGGGGACTTATCTGATGTCAGTATTAATTGTTTACCTGATTGGTGAAGATGGTTGAAGATATGAAAGAATGTTTCCTGCGTTTTTTCTTTTCCGGCAAATTCCTGCACATCATCAATGATCAGAACGTCGATCATCTGGTAAAAGTGAAGAAAATCGTTTCTGGAATTGTTTCGGGTTGCTTCAGAAAACTGAATGAAGAACTTATTGGCGTTTACATACAATACAATCTTTTCCGGAAATCGCTCCTTAACTTCAATACCAATGGCTTGTGCCAGATGAGTTTTGCCTAATCCGGAATTGCCATAAAACATCAAAGGATTAAAAGCGGTTCCTCCCGGCTTTTGAGCGACAGCATAACCCGCACTGCGAGCAAGGCGATTGCACTCCCCCTCGATGAAATTATCAAAAGTATTGTCCGATTTTAGCTGAGAGTCAATCTGAATTTTTTGAATACCAGGAATTACAAATGGATTCCGAATACCGCTTTCATCGGATGGAACGAGCGCAGAAACAGGTTTATTTTTTAAATTGTTGCTCTGATTGGTGGGTAATTTAATTGTATAGGGCTTGCTGTTAACACTATTGTTGTTGTCTACTACAACATTGTACTCAAGCTTTGCCCCAGTGCCAAGTTCCTTACGAAGTGTCTTTCTTAGGATATCGATGTATTGCTCCTCCAGATATTCGTAAAAAAATGGACTTGGAACCTGGATTGTCAAAATATTGTTCTCAAGTTTTAATGGAACAATTGGTTCGAACCAGGTTCTATAACTTATGCTAGGCACATTGTCTTTAATAATTCTCAAACAACTGTCCCATATTGATACGTGATCTTTCTCCATTTAGGTTGCGGTAAAAAAGTAAAATTAAGTAACGTGTAATCAAATTTTAATGCATGGAAAATAGATCACGCCAAAAAATAATGTGTCAAAATGTTCATCATTTAATTCTGTAATAATCAATCAAATAAATTTATTAAAAAACGCAACTAGTTGATATTCAATAAAGTACGTTTTGTATAGAGGGCAAAACGCTGATAGTATGATACTTCAATATCTCTTTTACCCTTAAAATTTTTGATGTTTAATACTTTGTCGGATGGCAAAATATTTATAAAATCAATCTTTTTTCGATGGGTTAAATTAGTTAAAAATGATTAATTCAATATTACTTTGAACAAATTTTTATGGCTTTTTTTAGAGAAATTTCTTGTTTGTTCTCATACGCTTTTAAAGAGGCCTGAGGAAAAGAGAGTTGCACTTTATTTAGAACCGTTCTAATTTTGTCGTATGATTTATCTTCGCCAGCGAAGTAAAGAAATTTCGATCTTTCTTGTACCTCCTCCAAGTTCTTAATTCCTTGAAATATAGATGATTCTATTGGGATTTTAATTGTAGAACTGAATAAGAAAACTTTAAAGTCAATATTTTCAATTATCCTATACGATGTTCCGGGAGCCAGATAAATTTCTTTTCCGAAGTTGATGGCCGAAATTTTCAGGTATCGGTGAGGGTTTGTTTTTAGATCTATTAGCAATCGGTTCAAATTTTCGCCCGACTCATATAATTGGCCATACAGTGTCGAATCTTTTAGAAGTAATCCAAGTGTTCCATTCGAATTATTTAAGTTTGAAAGGACTGTTTCCAATCCGGCGGATGATTTATTTAGATGGGTCAGGGTGGATTTGAGCTCTGCAGGATTAATTGAATCACTGATGGACGAGAACTTCCTCAATATATTGCCAAGAGATTTTGAGTCATCATTTAATTGATCGGTTAACTGTTTGAGGTTTAATATAGTGGAAGTTAGATTATTTTTCTGGTCACTAACAACTGAACTTAAATCACTGGATATTCTTTCCAGATTCTCCATCGTTAAACCAATTTGCTCAATACTTTTGCTGATATTTCTCCTCGATTCGCTGTTTAGCAATAAAGATACCCCAGATACGATGGAATCCAGCGAAACGATTAACCTTTCGGCTTTGGCTTTGATTGGCGCTATCTGCTCTGTGACCTGGCTCATCAAATCAGATTCAATCTTAGTCTTTATGGTGTCATTGTGCTGATAAAATTTTGCAGATTTGCCCAAACTCAATTTTACGACCTTTGACCCCAAAAGATCGTTGTTCGCAATTTCAGCAGTGGTTCCAACAGGCAAAGGGAATTTATTGAATACAGCGATCTTAACAATCAGATCACCGGATAAATCATCCGAAAAATAAATTTCCCTGACATACCCAATCTTTAACCCATTGAGCTGGACAACAGTTGATGCTTCCAGCCCTCCAACATTCTTGTACCTGGCTATGTAAACTTTTTCTGTTCTGAAGATATCACGCCCTTTCAAGAAATTTATTCCCCAAACCAGTACTGTAAAGCTGATAAGCAATACAATACCAATTTTTGAAGTCTTTGAGATTTTCACGGGTTACCAATTTATTAATAGAATTATACCAAAATTTCAATCCAAATGTTATAAAACCCGAAGGTCGGAAGGTGCGCCACAAAGGTATAGAGGATTTAGATCAAATAAAACATCCTGTCAAAGTGTCGCCTATTTTTTGTTTCTATTGTTCCATGCCATTTTGACAACGTTGTTATGTATGGATACGATGAAAGCATCAGGAAACTTTTTGGAAACTTCGAAGTAGTCGTTCTTGGTCGTCTGAAAAGCATCTGATTGACTGCAAAAATACTTATACTTTCCTTCAATAATTAGCTCCTTTATTGGTGATATACCTTTAAATATCTTAGAATCAGAACTAATTCTTTTTGAATATACGCCAATTTGAATGGCATAGGAGGTAGTTCCATCTGCTTTTAACTCTTTTGATCTACCAATGGTGTCGGGTTCTATTTTCTCTTTCGAGATTCCTTCAGCAAGTGCTTTATTCGTTTTGGTACCGGATTTGGTATTAGACTGTCCGATCTCACTTTGTTTATTCACTCTAAATTTTGAAACACTTTGTTTTTGAGAGTCTGCATTCTCAGGTTTAGTTGAATTTTGAGTCTTGGGAAGCTTCCCTCTATTTTGAGGTAAATTGTCATTGGTATCCAGCTTATTCAAATAGTTTACCAGTGAACCATAAATAGAGTGCGCAATTTCACTCCGGCCTTCATCCGTTAGGAGAAAACTGTTCTCTTTTTTGTTACTTAAATAACCCGTTTCAATAAGAACACTAGGCATTGCAGTCTCTCTAAGTACTAAAAAGCCTGCCTGACGAACGTCTCGGTCGTGTCTCTGAGCCAATTCTTTGAAATTCGATTGTAGGATTGTTGCAAATCGAAGACTTTGATCCAAATAGGTATCCTGAATCAATTCAAACATAATGTATGATTCTGATAGATTGGGATTAAAGCCTTCATATCGTTTCGAATAGTCATCTTCCAACAAGATCACACTGTTCTCCTTTTTTGCGACATTCAGGTTATCTTCAGTCCTGTGCAATCCAAGAACATAGGTCTCAGTTCCATTTATAGTTGGATTATCACAATAATTTGCATGTATAGAAATAAATAGATCGGCATTAATTTTGTTGGCAATTTGTGCCCGATCCATCAATGGAACATAATAATCATTGTCTCTGGTAAAAACGACTTTAATGTTTTTATGGTTTTGCTGAACATACTTACCCAATTTGAGTGCGATATCCAAAACAATGTTTTTCTCTCGTGCCTGACCTACAATTGTTCCCGGGTCTTTTCCTCCGTGCCCGGCGTCAATCACTACCGTTTTAAAACCTGGACTCTTCTTTTGACCTTCTGCCGAGATGAATGCCAAGAGTGAGATGAACAATAAGCACCTCCATTTAATTCCAGGTAGATTCAGTTTGTCGACACTCACGCTCACTTAAATTAGATCTGTTGGTTGATGTTAAACATACACAAAAATAGAAGATTAAATTATTTATCTGTGTACCCTTTTTGTCCGTTAGTATTTTTTACTTTTGCCACATAGACCGGAACGAAGAAATTAGAATATTTAAACGATCTAATAATATAGATTTGAGTACTTTACGACCTTTAAAATACACATTCTTACTGATTCTGATTTGGCAATCATTCGTTTTTGCTCAGGAACCGGTTCAGAACGCGAAAAACACAAAAAGGCAAATATCTCCTGAAATTCCAGCTACCCAAGGAGTAGATAAACCATTAAGGAATTCATTAACAGTCCTAAAGAAGGACTCAGTAGCTCGGGATTCTTTAAATCTCAAAAATAAGAGTGAAGATTTTGATGCTGAAGTAGATTATACTGCAGATGGGAAAATTCTTTTCCATAA
>JANYJT010000277.1 GCA_025358395.1 Bacteroidia bacterium | reverse complement strand
GACCGGCACCGCACTTTTTGCCTATGGCATGGCCTGGGGAGTCAATCATGGGGTTTTGAGCAAAAAGAAATACATGCCGGTTATTCTCAAGGCCTGGAATGCGATGGTCAAAGATGCCGTTCATCCCAACGGCTTCCTGGGCCATGTGCAGGGAACCGGAAAACAGCCGTCTGATAGTCAGCCTACCTCCTACGACCGGGTTCCGAATTTTGAAGATGTTGGGTTGGGATGCTTCCTGTTGGCAGGAAGTGAGGTGTACCAACTCAGATAAAAGTCGGATTACCATAACCAAAGAAAAATAACGGAATTATTTCTTTATTTCTTTGATGCCTTTATAGCTCCATTCAATAGATTGCTTCAAAAGCCTTCTGAAATTTTCATTCTGATAGGTTGGTGCAGCATGCCCGCATTGTAGCGTAACAACCCGGGCTTTGCCGTATTGCTTAGCCCAACCAATTACAGGCTGGCTTGATTTTTCAGTGGTGGTCAGGAGAGGTACGACTCCCGTTGCGACATAATATCCCTTGTAAGTTTCGTCGAAAATCTCAAAGTCTTTTACCCCTTTGGTAACCGGATGTTTCTTCTTTGCGATATTTACCATGAATCTGAGGTCGTGGATATAGGTGCATGCCGCATATTCTGTGCCATCCACGGTAGTAGGTTTGTGAAAATATTTTCCGCCAACAATATTCCAGTATTCAGGCCATTCATCGAAGGCACAGATGCTGTGGTGAAGCACAACCAGCGGTTTTCCTTCAAAAATACAGTTGGCAAACATTTTCTCTTGTTCCGGGGTAATCTTTTGCCACATGTGGTAAAAGACGAGCACATCATATTTGTCGCGATTTTCCTTTTGAAACAGGTCAAAAGCGGCAGGAAATTCGACCACCTCACTGGTTATATTTTCGCCCAGACTATTCAGCATTTCATTGAAAGAGGGTTTATCATAGGCATGTCCACCGGTTATTACCATGATTCTGATGGGTTGTTTTGCCGGGACATTGCTTGAAAAGCTCGTAAATACTGCAAAAAGCAAGGCGACAAGAATGATTTTTTTCCTCATAGTCTACTTCTTCTTTCTGTTTAGAATCTAAAAATGAGTTACATCATGCCTCGCTTCATACCCATTTGACCTTTTCTTTCTTTCATTTTTCCCTTCATCAGATCAAATTTCAGGCGTTGTTCGTCAGTTAGCTGTGCACGCATTTCGAGGCGATGTTTGGTTTGGATTTTTGCCATTTCGACGCGCAAGGCTCCAATCTTTTCGATGTTTTTGTTGATGGCACCCTGATCCGGTTTCTCAGCCATTACAAGAGTCCTTTGATGCGCATTCAATTCGCCGAGCTCATTTTTAAGCGGCTGCAGCTGTTTTTGAATGGCCATCATTCCTGCCTTAAAAGACTCCTTTTGCGCATCGGTGAGGTTAAGACCTTGAGCAGGACCTCTTCCTTCACGCGCTTTCATTCCCTGGGCCATCTTGCCTTGGAATTTTTTTGGCACAATTTCTGTCGGTTGGGCTACCAATAGGGTGGAAATGCTCATCAGCATCACGACCATTAAAATTTTTGTTTTCATTGAGTTGCTTTTAAATCTTTAATCAATTATTCACTATATCTGACTCTTAGATAGCTGAAGATTAAAAATGTTAAATGCAGAATCAAAAAAAATAGCGAAGATTAATGGTACGAAGATATTGGGTTCAGAATTATACAAAATAACTCATGCCAAGAACTGTCAGGATGCCCACAACTCCGATGGTTGATTCCATAAGCGTCCAGGTTTGGAAAGTCTGTTTGACACTCAGGCCAAAATACTCCTTGAACATCCAGAAACCTGAATCGTTGAAGTGAGACCACATGACGCTTCCTGCACCTGTTGCCAGTACCATTAGCTCGGGTGAAGCGCCGGTTTGCTGAACTATGGGCAACATGATCGGAGCTGTAGTTAGGGTAGCAATTGTAGCTGATCCTATGGCTAACCTGAATATGGAGGCTACCACGAAAGCCATTAAGAGCGGGTTCATGTGAAAGGTATCAGATATGGAACGGATATAAGCTATCACGTTGCTGTCTTTCAGAACCTGCGAAAACCCGCCACCTGCCGCGATGATCAGAACGATCATTGAAACTGCTCCGATAGAGCTGGAGGCCGTGACCATTACTTTCTCCATCGAATTGCCTTTTCTCAGGCCAAGTGTAAAAATAGCTACCAATACAGAAGTAAACAGTGCTACATTGGCATCGCTCAGAAATTTGAAAAAGGTGAGGAGTAGTGCCAAAGGATTGGCCGTGTGACTGCTCCATCCGTTTTGAGAAAAATGCTGCAAATAAAACCCGGTGATGTTGTCAATCCCGATCCTGGTAAGTTCCGCTTTTGCAGGAGGTACTCCGACCAATATATCGGTTAGAGCGCCAAGCAGCATCAAAATTATCGGAGTAATGGCACACATTATACTGACACCCAAGCCTGGTAGTTCACTCTTTTCGAAATGCCTCTCTTTGAAGAGTTCGGGAGGTGGTGTCAGTTTCATATTTTTGGTGAAGCGGGAGAACCAGATCCCTCCTATCAGACAGCAGGGAATCATCGGGATCAGTCCATAAAGGAGAACTTTGTTGACATTGGCCTCATAAATAAATGAAACATAGGTCGGTGCAGGGTGCGGAGGTAAGAAACAATGGGTCACGGACAAGGAAGATAGAAGAGGTATTGCCAGCCACAGAAGTGGTAACCTGGTAATGACTGCGAATGTGAAAATCAGCGGGATAAGGACCAGGAAACTGGCATTGTACATCATTGGTAAGCCAACGAAAAATCCGGTAATCATGAGGGCATACTGAATGTTTTTCAGTCCCATCAGATCAATCATCCGGAAGGCGATGGTGTGGGCGGCACCGCTTTCTTCCAGGATCTTCCCGAGCATGGCTCCAAATGCCAGGATCAGCAGTACTTTGCTCATGGTATCACCGACACCTTTAAGAATGGAATCCAGTATATCCAGCAGGTTCATATGGCTTAATAATCCAACGACGAAGGAGGTTATCAAAAGAGCCAGAAAAGCATGCAATTTAAATTTGCCGATCAGGAGCAACAGGATCAGGAATCCGATTCCGACAATAAGCAGGGGCATAAGCGTTTGGTTGAATAGTTTTGCTAAAGGTAGAAATTACCTGAAGATTATTGAAGATCCTTCATTGAATTGGGGTCTTGCCGATTGTCAAAAATGGCAACTACAAATATGACGTCATCAGAATACTTGTAAAAGATTGTAGTTTGTTTGGTTACAACA
The DNA here is from genome assembly GCA_025358395.1 of Bacteroidia bacterium. Next base: position 941 of record JANYJT010000277.1, on the reverse strand, counting down.
CATTTTCGGAGGCCGTTTATTTTATCTGAGGCAGGAAAACTATCAGGGTGATTTTGGATCTGGTGCAAGGTTTTGTCTAGTTTGCCAATAAAATCTTGCTTTACTTTAACCGACCACTCAGTTTCAAGAAAATGGAGGAGTTTTTCCAATTTAGCCGATGCACTTTTTGAAATCCGAATATCCCGGATCATTTGCGGTGTTTTGAGATTAGGTTTTCATAGTCTACAATCTCCCCATTACTTGCTTCTTCAACACCTTTTATAATTTCATCCCTTTGATATTGTGGTAATTTATCCCAAAAATCTTTCTTTTTCGATTCAGTTAAAAGCTTTTTTAACGATGCCAATATGCCTGGATTATCTATATCCAGAACCATTCTTACCAGTTCCAGTTTCTCGGCTTGTAAATCCATGTTCTTTGTTTTCTTCAAATTTACGGAATATTGATAAAGAAAAGAAAGAAATATGGTTCTATTTGAAACGAACCTTCTCCAATGGCGCGGTATTTGTTTCAGTTCAAATTTGCAATATCAATTAAAGGTACTTATATTTGTACTTAATTAATAATTTAATTGATAGAGTTATGATTGCAGCGAATTTTTCCGAGTTTAGGACTCAATTAAAGAAATACCTTGATCATGTTGAGGACAACAATGAAACCCTGATTGTCAAAAGGAAAACAGGGAAAGGTACTGTCATGATTTCGCTCGATGAGTACAACTCCATCATGGAAACTGTTCATTTGTTGAGTTCCAAGGCGAATTCCGACAGATTGTACGAATCAATCAATCAAATGAAAGAGGGAAATACCGTTTCACTAGATTCGGTTGAAAAATGAAGAGAATTACCTTTTCAAAAAATGCATGGGAGGATTATCTTTCCTGGCAAAAAGAGGATAAAAAGATGATCCTGAAGATCAACGATTTGATCAGGGATATCCAG
>JANYJT010000078.1 GCA_025358395.1 Bacteroidia bacterium | reverse complement strand
CGAGACGGAGGCCACCCATGCCCGCTAAGACTGGAATCATCAAGACCACGACGGTAAAAGCCTACTTCACCAACGCCAAGAAGATGCGCACCCAGGCGGCCGCGGTGAAGAAGCTCATCGAGGACTTCGACACCGTGCTCGAAGCCGTCATAGTCGAGGCCGTCGCCCTGGCTAAAGCAGCCAAGCGCAACACGGTGATGAAGGCGGACGTGGCCGCCGCCATCGAGAAGTACCTCAAGAAGACCGACCTCACCTGGGACCAGACCGCCGCCCAGGTCATAAAGCACAACCCGACCGATCTCGGGAAGATCTCCAAGACCATGCTCGAATGGATCTCCGCGCACGAGAACCCGAGGCGCAAGCGCAAATGACACAGAGCCAGCTCGCCCGGGCGATAGCGAAAGAGTTCTTCCTTTCCCAAGTGGACGCGGCCGCGATCCTGGACTCGATGCTCACCAGGATGACCGCCAGCCTGCAGAAAGGCGAATGGGTTTACTTTAAAGACTTCGGTTCCTTCACCAAGAAGACGCGCCCCGGCCGCCATGTCCGCCACCCCAAGACCGGGCAGCTGATCTGGATCCCGCCCCGGCTGGACGTGGACTTCAACCCGGCCAAGGGTCTTCTGAAGGGCAAACGGCGCTGAGTTCAGTATAATAGCCATAGTTGGGGAACCATAAATCAAATGCTTAAAAGAATACAACGACCATTGCTAATTCTATTTACCTTTCCATTGTTCGGCTGCCACGCAACAACAACGAGGTACAACAGTAATTCAAGTCTTCTTCAAACAGGTAATATACAAGCGTCTAGAAATCACGGTATTAGCAAACCAGGTGGAAAACTATTCCCAATAGGGCATTTTGTTGGACGTCGTTTGGAAAAGACTTCTGTAACAGCAATAGATGATATTGTGACGGGCGGTTCTGTTATTTTGTATTGGAGCGGCTTGTTCCTGGTTGATTTAGCGCTTACGCCTGTAACCTTTCTTTATGGCTATAAACATTTTGATGTTTTAGATGTAGATGGCAACCTGCAAGGCAACTTGCATGCAAGTGGTACCACCACACCCGTTACACAACCAATGACCTTAGTCGTTGGCTCACAATCAATACCAGTACAGGTAGGCGCTGATGGGCATTTCACTTTACCGTTTAATTTGCGGAATGAATTGTTTCATAAGGGCTTAATTAAGTTTAGTGTGGTCTTTCCGTGGAAAGATACTTTGACAGAGAATGGAGAAGTTTTAAAACCGACCCCCGATAGATTTGAATATATGCTCCGGCTAAAATCAGATAAGAGCATTGAATTAGTCGACAGCTCCAAAAAGCCGCTTGCCTCACTTGAAATCATGCCTGCATATGAGACTGTTCGCAATGATACTCGCATAAAAGAAGTGGCTGAAGAAAAGAAAGCTGCCGAAGAGAAGCGGGAAAAAGAACTTGCCGAAAGAAAGATAGAGCTCGCCAAGAAAATGACGCAGGCGTATAAGCGCAATGAAATAACCAAGCTGGCAGAGTCTTTTGCACAGGAAGTAGTTAATAGCACAAACAGGCATTCGAGACCCGATCCCATTCGTACCGGCAGTATGGTTATGTTTAATGATCCAACCATTCCTAATGCTATAGAACGTTATAGCTGGAGCCTCGGGGGTATCAAATGGCTTAACTCCGAAAAGACTAAAGCAAAAGCGTCGGCCAACATTAAAATCTATTTCAACGCTGGCATTGTCGCGACCACAGGCAACAGAGGTGGGAATGTTGCTGATTCGTTTGTGTGCGAATGTGATGCCAATGGTGACTGGAGTATTACAAATTGGGGGCGGATCATTTCTCAAGAGTGATTGTGACATGCAAGAATTAGACTGGATGAAGATAATTACCGCAATTGTTGCTGTCTATGGCGCAGCTTTATCCACATTTAGCTTTGTGTCACAAAGGATAGAGAAACGGCGGGTCGTCGTTGTTAATTTGGCTATCGGCCAGCTTACGCAAGGCCAGAAAGTTATTCAACAAGCGCTCTTTATGTCGGCCGCAAATCCGGGTACGCCAACAGTCACGCTTACAGCATTGAGTCTACTTCTACCGAATAAAAGAAGTCTCGTTTTTCAACACGTGCAATCAGATGTAAGGTTTCCTTACGAACTTCTAGCAGGGCAAAAATGTACGGTCTGGTTTAGCCTAAAAGAAGTCTCCTCCGCGTTGAATGATGAAGGATATCAGGGGAAAGTTAAACTCATTGCGGTATTCCATGACGCTTTAGGAACGGCTTTTTCTAGTAAGCAACTGGTGTTCGACGCTTCGCAATACTCGTAGAAGATACACTGAGCTCCCCAGGTTTACGCCTCCATACAACCGCTGCCGGCGCCTCTAGGAGGCGCTTTTCCGGCCAAAACGACCCTTCCCCCCTAAAAGCCCTTTAAGCGCGTTTATCGCCATTTCTGACGAAATGGCCGTTTAAATACGCGCAAGGATGAGCCAGGACAGCGTTTCCACGACGCGCCCGTGTCATTCTACCCCACGTTTTACGACGAGCTGCCACGAGGTTATAATCTGCGGAAACGGCCCTTGCGGCCGCAGCTCCGCCTTTGCCTGGCGGCAAAGCCGGCCCTGCAGCCGCGGGCCGCTCTTCACGAAGCGGAGGCCGGCCAGACCTGCGCTTGTGCGCAGGCCAAGCCGGCCGCCTTAAACGACCCGGTAACGGCCATGCGCTGCCGGCCGCGTAGCCGGCACCGGGCGCCGGCGCCGGTTTCCGGCTACCCTGCCGGCCGTTCGCCCCACCGCCGCGGCCAAGCCGCGTCGCCCGGCCGCTACTGCGGCCCGGTTCGTGGGGCCGCATGGCCGCGCCTTATAACGAAGCGACTTTAAAGTCATCACAATACGCCCAGGGCTTTGTCGCCGTGCTAGTCTTCACATCAAGGAAACGGCCTTGCGGCCAGTAGAGCTGCCTTTGCCTTCAGCAAATGCAGCACTACTGCCGCGGCCGCTCTTCACGAAGCGGTGGCCGTCCAGACTTGCGCTGCTGCGCACGCCAGGCCGGCTGCCTTACACGACCAGGTAACGGCCATGCGCTGCCGGCCGCGTAGCCGGCGACCAGCGCCGGCTACCCTGCCGGCCGTTCGCCCCACCGCCGCGGCCGAGCCGTGTCGCCCGGCCGCTACTGCGGCCCGGTACGTGGGGCCGCATGGCCGCGCCTTATAACGAAGCGACTTTAAAGTCATCACAATACGCCCGGGTTTTTGTCGACGTGCTAGTCTTCACATCAAGGAAACGGCCTTGCGGACAGCAGAGCTGCCTTTGCCTTCAGCAAATGCAGCACTACTGCCGCGGCCGCTCTTCACGATAAGGAGGCCGGCCAGATCTGCGCAGACAGCGCAGACCAGGCCAGCATCCTTAAACAACCAGGTAACGGCCATGCGCGGCCGCCAGTCCAGCCTTGCGCCGCGAATGCGCCGGCAGCACTGGCGGTCGTTCGCCCCACCGCCGCGCCCTTCGGTCGCGTCGCCCGGCCGCTGCTGCGGCCCGGTTCGTGGGGCCGCATGGCCGCGCCGTATAACGACACACACAGCTCAATGTTCCCTCGATAGTCTCGATGTTACCGCCCAGCTCCGCGGTTGCCCGGCAAGGTAGGCCGCGGCTTAACGCAAGTAAGCGTGTATTTGCCCCTACC
>JANYJT010000157.1 GCA_025358395.1 Bacteroidia bacterium | reverse complement strand
AACAGGTTTTCTTATATCGAGGAGCAAACAACCATCGAAGATCTTAGAAACTATGCTGTTTCGCGAATATTCCTGGACAACATTCCGCACCTGAAAGCCTACTGGCCCATGATCGGTAAACAGGTAGCCCAACTCTCACTTGCTTTTGGGGTGGATGATCTCGATGGCACCATCGACGATACCACTAAAATATATTCGATGGCGGGTTCTGAAGAACAGTCCCCGGCTGCAACAACCGATCAATTGGTTGAGATGATACGTGGAGCAGGGTTTAACGCTGTTGAACGAGATACCCTTTACAAAATAATCAGAGTTATGTAGAAGTCATCATGTCTTGTTCGTTGTATCGAATGCCTATATCATAAGTTTTGGAAATTTCGTAACTTTGAAAAAAATTATATAATGGAAGCTATAACAATTGAGATAGTAAATCCGAAAGCGAAACAATTAATCGAGGATTTAGCAGCTATGAAGTTGATTAATATCAGTCAATCAACCACTAGCCTTAACAATGATTTATTAAAAATTCTTGCCAAGTTGCGCTCAAACGCTGAATCGACACTTACATTGGATGAAATAACCAAGGAAGTTGAATCCGTTAGAGCGAAAAGACATGCCAGCAAGGTCTAAGAAGATAATAATTGACACTAATCTTTGGATAAGCTATTTAATATCCAAACACTATATATGGATTGACAACCTAATTCCGGATAGAAATTTCAGATTGGTCTTTAGTCAAGAGTTGATCGACGAGTTCATAGAAGTTGCTCAAAGACCCAAATTTAAACGATACTTTTCAAATCAAGATTTAGAAAATCTAATTAAATTGTTTGATGAATACGGCCTTTATTACCGGGTTGTATCAAGTATAAATTTGTGCCGAGATTCAAAAGACAATTTTTTGTTGTCCTTAGCAAAGGATAGTAAAGCTGACTACTTGCTTACTGGCGATGAAGATTTGCTTGAAATAAAGAAAATTGGAAAAACCAGGATAATATCAGTTTCAGAATTCCAGAATTTACAATAATTTACAACTCCATTCTCTCATCGTTCAAAATGGCTCTAAAAGAATTCCTCCTCAGCAAATTATTCAGGAAACATATTTTGGCAGCAATCCTGTTCACCATAGTATTGCTCTGGCTCACCATGCTCTCATTGTCGCTCTATACACATCGAGGGGAGAGTCTGGCAATACCGGATTTCGCCGGCATGACCATTGAGGAAGCATCTCAGGTTGCAAAAAAAATGCATTTGCGATTTGAAGTGGAAGACTCTGTTTTCAAAGCCGACAGAAAAGCCGGCACCATCCTGATGCAGAATCCGGGTGCCGGACATAAAATAAAGTCGGGCCGAATGATTTTCCTCACCTTGGTTTCTTCAGTTCCCGGACAGGGAGAAGTACCTAAACTGACTGATATATCCCTCAGACAAGCAAGAGTATTGCTCGAATCAAAAGGTTTTGCACTCGGAAGGGTTGACTTCACTCCTTCCGAATTCAATGATCTGGTGCTTGAGCAGAAGAACCTTGGAGTTCCTGTTCTACCCGGAACAAGACTAAATAACGGCGCAATCATCGACCTGGTTGTAGGCCAAAACAGCGGAAACAGCGAAACTTTCGTCCCGGATTTCACCGGATTGACAATGACAGACGTTCTGGCATTGCTTCAGGCGAAGCAGCTTCAATCAGGAGTAATCAACTATGATGGCTCTGTTACAAATCAATCAGACTCATTGATTGCTAAGGTTATCAGCCAATTCCCTCGAGCCGATTCAACCATTTTCGTCCCGGCCGGCAGTGCCGTAAACCTTGTTCTTTCCCTTCGGGCTAAGGAATAATCCTGCACTTAAGTTCCATGAAACAAAACGAAGAATCACTTTTTGACGACAATGATCTGGCCGACGAGAACGAAGAGCTGGCCGGACAGTTCGAACATCATCGATTTGTGGCTGATCCGGGTCAGGGACTGATGCGTGTAGATAAATTCCTTTCCAACCGTATTCTGGGCACTTCACGTAACCGGATACAAATGGCTGCCGAAGCCGGGAGTATTTTGGTGAACGGAAAGCCGGTCAAATCCAATTACAGGGTAAAACCAAACGATGAGGTGACTGTCGTGATGGACTATCCCCGGAGGGAGACAAAAATCATTCCGGAAGATATTCCCATCGATGTGATCTACGAAGATGAGGAGTTACTCATCGTCAATAAACCTCCCGGCCTGGTCGTTCATCCGGGTCATGGAAATTACACCGGAACTCTTGTCAATGCGCTGGCATTCAGATTCCAGGGACTACCGCTGTATGGAGGTGATGATCCCCGGCCCGGACTGGTTCACCGAATTGATAAAAATACATCCGGGTTGTTGCTGGTGGCCAAAACGGAACTTGCCAAACTCAATCTGGCCATGCAATTCTTCAGAAAGACCACGCAAAGACAATATGTGGCTCTCGTTTGGGGAAACCTGGCGGCTGATTCCGGTACCATCGAAGGGAATATTGGTCGCAGCACCAGGGACAGACAGGTATTCACGGTTTATCCCAATGGCGACCATGGCAAACCTGCGGTGACGCATTACCGGGTTTTGGAGCGGCTTGGATATGTCAATCTGGTGGAATGTGTTCTGGAAACAGGCAGGACGCACCAAATCCGTGTCCACATGAAGGAGATCGGTCATCCGCTCTTCAACGATGAAGTTTATGGCGGAAATAAAATTCTGAAAGGCACAACTTTTACAAAATACAAGCAGTTCGTGGAGAACTGTTTCGACATACTTCCCCGACAGGCTTTGCATGCCAAAACGCTCGGTTTCATTCACCCTACTACCCAGCAGGAGATGATTTTTGACTCCGAGCTACCTGAAGATATGCAAGCTTGCATTGAGAAGTGGCGGAATTACCTCGCTAACCGGGAATGAAAAAAATGTGCTAATTTGCCAGTGTGCCAATTTGCTAATTATGGAAAAACGAAATGTTGTTTTGGAAAAGAGTGTTAAATTTGCTTTGTTGATTATTGAATTATTAGAATAGCTTGAGTTGCTGAAGAAAGATGTCCGGCTAAACAAATATTATTGTCATCCATTATCTCAACATCAAAGAACAAAAATTAAATCTTTCAATTAGCACATTAGCATATTATGAAAAACATTGCTGTCGTTGCCGGAGGCGACTCTTCCGAATATGTAGTTTCAATCAGAAGCAGTGCCAATGTGCACCAAGCCATCGACCGAAAGAAATTCATACCCTGGATGATCTCTATCCGAAATGGAGAATGGAAAGTATTGGAGAACGAGCAAGCTATTGCCTCTGTTGACAAATCTGATTTTTCTTTTGTCCTCGACGGAGAAAAGATCCGGCTGGAATATGCCTATATCATGATTCACGGCACTCCGGGTGAAGACGGAAACCTTCAGGGCTATTTTGAAATGCTGGGAATCCCCTATTCTTCCTGCGGTGTCCAATCCTCTGCCCTTACTTTCAACAAAAATTTCTGCAACAAATACCTTCAGTCATACGGCATACCGCTAGCAAGATCATTGCGGCTGGTACCCGGAGAGAAATGGAAGCCTTCTGAAGTCGTTAGAGAACTTGGATTGCCTTTGTTCGTAAAACCTAGCGCCGGAGGATCAAGTTTCGGCGTCACAAAGGTAAAAAAGGAAGTGGAGTTGACTGTTGCAGTGACAAAAGCATTCGATGAGAGTCCGGAAGTATTGATCGAACAGTTTATTGAAGGCAAAGAATTTACTTGTGGAGTGGTTAAAATTGGAGCCAAGAAAATAGTTCTCCCCGTGACCGAAGTGATCCCTAAAAATGAGTTTTTCGATTATGAAGCCAAATATACGCCTGGGATGGCAGAAGAAATCACGCCAGCCAGAATCAGTGCATCACTCACATCCAAAGTCCAATCCCTTTCCTCCGAAATATACGATCTCTGCAACTGCAAAGGAATCGTCCGGGTCGATTATATCCTGAAAGATCAGACCTTCTACTTCCTGGAAATCAATACCGTACCCGGAATGACGGCCACCAGTTTTATTCCTCAACAGATAAAAGCTGCAGGGTTGAACCTGACGGATTTGTTAACGGAAATTATTGAGGACAATTTGAAAATTTGAAAATGTGGAGATGTGGAAATGTGGAGATTTTCACAAAATTTGACTTTTGATTATGTACCTTTAGAAAAATATTTAAACATGACTACGTCTGATTTAAAACTTAGGATTTTCCGCCAAATCGATTCCATGGGGAAAGACAAACTGGACGAACTTTACGGCCTTATGTTGAATTATATCAATAGCGATAAGGATATATCAGATTGGGAACTACTTACTGAAGAACAGAAAACAGGAATTTATAATGCAATTCAAGAAATTGAGGCAGGTAAAGGTATTCCCAATCATGTTGTTTTAGAAAAACTTCATGAAAGATATAAAAATGACTAAGCAAATTGTTTGGTCTCCATTGTCGGAAAATGATATCTCGGATATTCTCAACTATCTTATTGCCAATTGGGATAAAAATGTTGCTTTTCGATTTATTACATTAACTGAAAACATTCTGCATCAATTAGCAGTCAATCCTAAACAATTTCCATTTATCAATAAAAATGAAAGAGTAAGAAAATGTGTTTTGACCAAACATAACACATTATTTTATAGAGAAAATCAAACTCAAATTGAGATTTTAAGAATTTATGACACACGGCAGAATCCACAAAAACTAAAGTTTAAATAATTATTGAAGTTATTTGTGGAAGGCACTTTTGGTGCATCGGTGAGAGCCGATAAAAAGTTTTTTACAATAATTTTCCACATTAGTGAATAATCCCGGTTGATAAAACTGTTTGTAAGTATATAACAAACTGATACAGGCTGAACTGGTTTCAAAATTGGCATGCAAGAAAAAATGATGGTTTTTGCCTTCCCGTGACTACCTTTGATGAAGCGAACCAAATATAACATACATCTGATTTACAATACGTTATGGCAGAAACATCTAATAACTATCGAAACAAGCCCAAGCCCTCCACCACCATTGAACAATTGAATGCCTATTACGGAAAAGTTCCGCCGCAGGCCATCGAAGTTGAAGAGGCGGTACTCGGCGCACTGATGCTGGAGAAAGATGCCTACCACACCGTTCAGGCTATTTTAAAGCCGGAAAGTTTCTACAAAGAGGAGCACAAGAAGATTTTCAACGCCATCAAAGATCTTGCAGCCAAAGAAAAACCCATCGACTTGCTTGTCGTAACCCAGGCATTGAAAAACCGCGGTGAGCTGGATGAAGTGGGTGGACCGCTTTACATCACCCAACTTACCTCAAGGGTTGCCTCGGCTGCTCACATTGAATTTCATGCCCGTATCATCGCGCAGAAATTTATCCAGCGCGAGCTGATCCTGATCTCCTCCGAGATTCAAAGCAAATCGTACGAAGATGCCATGGAGCTGAACGACCTGATCGATTTTGCTGAATCATCTCTTTTTAGGGTCACAGAGGGGAACATCACCAAGGAATCGCAGCCTATTAAACCATTGCTTCAAAGAGCCGTTGAACAAATCGAAATCAACTCCAAAAAACCAGATGGCCTAAGCGGAATAGCCTCCGGATTTCATCGGCTGGACCATATCACCGGAGGTTGGCAGAAGACTGATCTGATCATCATCGCGGCCAGACCGGCCATGGGTAAGACCGCTTTTGTGCTAACCATGGCCAGAAACATGGCAGCTATTCACAAGGTTCCTGTAGCGGTTTTCTCGCTGGAGATGTCTTCTCTGCAGCTCGTCAACAGGTTAATCTCCGCAGAGACAGAATTAGGTTCTGATAAAATCAAAAGCGGTCGCCTGGAAAACTGGGAATGGGAAGTCTTCAACCGAAAATTAAAGAACCTGGAGGAGGCACCATTGTACATTGACGACACTCCTGCCCTCTCCATTTTCGAATTCAGAGCCAAATGCCGGAGGTTGAAGATGCAGTACAACATTGGCATTATCGTAGTGGATTATCTCCAATTGATGACTGCAGGCGGCGACATCCGGGGGAACCGCGAACAGGAAGTAAGTATGATCTCGCGAAACCTGAAAGCCATTGCCAAAGAGATCGATGTTCCCATCGTAGCGCTCTCTCAGCTGAACCGTTCTGTCGAATCACGTGAAGGGAAGAGGCCCCAGCTATCAGACTTGCGTGAATCCGGTGCCATCGAACAGGATGCCGATATGGTCATGTTCATTCACCGTCCCGAATATTACGGCATCAACAATGATCAGGATGGTAATTCACTCAAGGGAATTGCGGAGATCATCATCGCAAAGCATAGAAATGGGGCCGTTGGCGAGTTTCATCTCTCGTTCAAGGCGCACCTGGCGCAGTTCAGCAATCTGGACTCACCAATTGAAGAGCCCTCCTTCAGTGATCTTCGTCATCCAAAAGCCAGAAATGTATTTCACTCAAAAATGAATGCTGAACCAAATGCTGTGGATAACAGTACAGGGAAGTCCGATTTCGGTCGACCGGGAAACAGCTTCGCAGATGAGACACCGTTTTAAATAAAAAAAGCCCCGAAAAGGGCTTTTTTTATTTAAAAAAGATCTGATTACCAACCCTCGTTTTGAACGATATTCGGGTTCGTAGTTTTATCGTTAGCCGGGATGCCCCAAACGAACTTAGGATCTCCTGCCGGGACAGATTTTTGTTCGAAATCAGCACCAGGAGTAATAATATTCATATTTTGAGGAGCCTTTCTGACCATACCCATTTTCCATCTTTTTAAATCATCAAGCCGGGTCCCCTCGCAAAGCAATTCGCGAAGACGTTCGTCTTTGATTGTATTCATCAATGCTGTTCCTGTAAGTCCACTAAGGGCAGGTACTCCGCGAGCGACTCTGAGCTGGTTCAACGTTGCCAATGCAGCCGATTCTGTGGCTGAAGTCTGCGCAGCTGCCTCCGCACTAATTAGATACATCTCAGCAACCCGGAACATATTGGGCTTTTGTTGATAGTTCGTTGTAGCTGCAGTGAAAAGCACCGGGTTTCCCGGGAATTTGTTGATACAATAGATATCAGGATAATTGGCACCTTGAATATAAAGCAACTTCTTTTCAAGATAAACACTTTTCCGGATGTCAGCGTTATCATACAAATCAACCACCCACTGCTGCGGCACGAAATCAGGTACATATTTATTGAGTGCCGCATTGAGTCCAAGATAGATGTTATTGATGGCAACAACTGTCGTAGAACCAAGCTCGCTTGGCTGACTCATAAACATCTGGCAAATTACCTCGGTACTATTATCGTTGACCCACATCGTTTTAAAAGCAGCTGCAGTACTTACAAGCGGATATGTTCCGCCTGAAATCAAGGTATTGGCAGCAGTTGTGGCAGTCGTCCAGTTGTGCATGCACAATGCTACACGTGCCTCAAGAGCCAGCACACAATCTTTCGTCAATTTAGTGGAACTCTTTGCACCTGCAGTTATCAGTAACGTTTTGGCCTGGGCAATATCGTCAAGAATCTGTTTATACACTTCTGCAACCGTTGCGCGTTTTGGACGCAACGTAATATCGAATGTCAGGACAAGCGGTACTCCAGGATCAGTAGCAGCGGTAGAAGGCTCATAATCCTTGGCCCATCTTTGAACCAACTGATGATAATAGTAAGCACGCATCAGGTAAGCTTCCCCTTTATAAAGGCTGATAGATGCATCCTCTGTAGCATTGGCAGTTTTGATTTTCCCAATGTTATCCAATACATTGTTTACATTGGTAATAGCATAATAGTAGCCTGTCCAGGTATCTCTGATCGTATAATCATCCGCCAGAAAAGTACTCCATTTGTGAGGAGAACCATTACGGTTACCAAAATCAAGCGTTGCATTTAACAAGTCGGCCTGAACATCGGTCGAAAACATATATACTCCATAGATTCGTTGACGAAGGAGAGAATATAATCCGGTATTCAGTGTAGCGGCATCTTTCATCGTCTGAAACGACTGCGACTGTTCGATGGAGTCGTATGGGAAACGATCTAACTTACAGGACGTTGCAGCGATTGCAAAAACCAGTGCAATCATCCATATTTTAACTATTATTTTCATGATTTATATCGTTTAAGCGATTATTAAAATGTTAATTCGACACCAATTGTATATTGCTTTGTATTAGGATTGGCACCTGTAGTCAGGTTCGAATCAACTTCAGGATCAGGACCAAGATATTTGGTGTAAGTAAGCAAGTTACGACCTGTCAAATAGACCCTTGCATTGGTAAACGTTTTTGTTTTTGCAAGAATCGATGAGGGCAATTTGTAGCTGACGATCAGGTTCTTCAAACGCGTGAAGGAGGCGTTTTCAATCAAACGTGAGTCGAATTGGGTGAACTGTGTACCATATTTTGGAAATAGACTTACATCTCCGGCTTGTTTCCAATAGTCAAGGATTCGATTGGATTGATTATATCCGGCAAATACGCTCGGATTTTCCGTAAAGTAACGGTCATTGTTGATCAAAGATTTCCCAACAACGAAAGCAAAATCGGCCTGAACAGAGAAGCCTTTCCAACCTGCATTCAACCCGAAACCACCAATCACAGGGGCATAACGTTTGATGCCGGTATTTTGCTCTAGTGCTGCAGAGTTAAATACCTTTGTAGTTTCTGTCGTTGTAGTTACTGTTTTATCGGCTCCTTGTTTGTACCACATTGGCTGGCCATCTGCAGGATCAATCCCGGCAAAGATCGGATAAAAATAGGATACAGGTTTACCAACGGCCCAACAAACGCCGGTATTCGGAATGATCCAATAATTCAATCCCTGAAATAATTCGGTGACAGTTTCCTTATTGTAACTATAATTGATATATGGAGTTACATAATAATCTTTGCCTTTGATGACATCAAAATCAAAAGATATATCTACACCGCTATTCTTGAGAGCCCCAACATTTGATAACACCGATCCGAAACCGGAGGTATACGGGAATGGAACGCTGATCAACATATTTTTAGTTACGCGATTGTAATATTCAACGTTAAAACGGAATTTATTATCCAACAAGGCGAACTTTGCACCTAAGGTAGTTTTCTTTTGATTTTCCCATCCAAGATCGGGATTTCCGGGTGAAGCAATGCTCCAGCCAGTTGCAGCTGCGTACTGATTAGTGCCCACTAAAGCAAGATTGGCATAATTACCTATATCCGAGTTTCCGGAGGTTCCAACGCTGGCCTTCAGGTTCAAAGCAGAAACCAAGCTGAGGTCTTTCAGGAAGGTTTCCTTCTTCGCGTTCCACATGAAACCTGTAGCATAAAAAGTGGCCGAACGGTTATTCTTTCCAAATCGGGATGAGGCATCATTCCGAAGAGAAAAATCGAAAAAATATTTGTCATTAAACCCATAATCAGCCCTACCAAAATAGGAAAGATAAGCATACTCACTTTTTGAAGAAGTGACATCTTTTCCGGTCGGACCATTATTCAAAAGTACGAGTCTGTCGTCTGTCTGACCGGTAGAAGTACCATAAAATGTCGTGTACTCATTATCAATTCCTTCTTGCCCACCGAGTACTGTAATTGCATGTTTCTCCTTCACCGTGAATTTGTACTCTATCGTATTCGTAATTGTCCGTACAATATTACGGTAGAAATATTCGGCTGCGGCACCATTGTTCAGTGACGCCAGGTAGGAGGGCATCCGTTTACTCGAATATCGTCTGTCGTAGGCGTCCAATCCGGCCTGAGATTTAATCGTCAGACCTTTCATCGGATTGATTTGTATAAAACCTGTACCGTTTACTTGTACAGTATTGTCGTTAATTGGCTGTTTATCAATAAGATATTCCGGATTATAACGTGCCAATCCCGGGATCATATCTGGGTATTTCACACCATCTTTGTCATAAGGAGTATAAAATGGGGGGGCAAGCATAGCGAGTCCACCATTCAGTACATTCCCGGTATAAGGGTTCGTAGCGCGATTGTCATATCCGGCGGAAAGGTTTAAGCCAAATGTAAACCAATTATTTACTTTTGAAGTTATATTGGACCTAAGGGTGTAACGCTCTAATCCTGAACGAACTGCTAGCCCCTTTTGATTAAAGTAGGATCCTGATACATAGTAAGTTGTCTTTCCGCTACCGCCTGAAATGGACATATCTCCCTGGTAGGTTGGTGCCTTGTCTTTGTAATAATACTTATACCATTTGAAATCATTGGGGTAATCGGTTAAGGTCTGGGTTGCCTGTGCCTGGGTTCTGTATCCTGAAGACACCCAAAAATCGGTTAATTCTTTAGTATTCATGTAGCTATTGAAATAATCTACATTTGCCAGCGAAGAATAACCATATATTCCATTCACAGTAATTTTTGAGACACCTGAAGATCCTTGTTTGGTGGTGAGATAGATTACACCATTTGCGGCACGTGAACCATAAATGGAAGTTGCTGAAGCATCTTTTAAAACAGTAACACTTTCAAAATCGCTTGCATTCAGCGAAAGCATCGCTCCGGAGTTCATCGGAACACCATCCAACACATAGAGTGGAGTAGAACCGGCACCCAAAGAACCGTTACCATTTAAACGTATCGATGAAATTTGAGAAGGTTCACCACTTGATGTATATACTTGCAAACCGGCTACTTTTCCCTGTAATGCATCAAAAACATTGGCTACCGGCTTTTCTTTTAGCTTATCAGCACTGACCTGGGCAACAGAGCCGACAATCGTTCCGATTTTTTTTGCCGTTCCATAACCAACTACCACAACCTCATCAACAGAAAGGCTGGTTGATTGTAAAACCACGGGATAATTGGAAGCATTTGTCAATTGTACTTCAATTGTATTCATCCCCACAAAAGATATGGTCAAAGTCTTGGCCGTTTTTGGAACCTGTAACCTAAATTTACCATCCATGTCCGCTATGGTCCCCAAGGTAGTTCCTTTGACAACGACTGAGGCACCAGGTATTCCTCCATTATCTTCGGAGGAAGTAATTTTACCGGTGATCTCTCTGGTTTGGGAAAAAACCAGTTGCGTTCCAATAAAAAAAAGGAAAGAAAGCAACAGAGAAATTTTTTTCATAGAAAAAATTTTAAAGATTAATAAAAACGAGTACATAGGTAAATTTCAATTAATACCCCCCCCTGTTTCAGTAGGCTATCCGTTAAAATTTGTTTTGTTGCACGAATATATGTTAAATATTTCAAAATTGAAAATTCGATTAATTTTAACAAATAATTTATTTATGTAATCATTGCAATAATAAAAAATGCCTGATCAATTGACAATCAGGCATTTTAAAAATTTACTAATTAACTTTCTGTAGTTAAATAATTTTATATTACCATCCGGGATTTTGCTGCTTTGCCAGCGTTGGATTGGCATTTATCTCATCCTGAGGTATCGGCCACACAAAACGGTAATCAGAATAGGGTACAGCAGCTGTTCCAAAAGGTCCGGGGTAAGCTGTTCCAAGCGTATAGAGTGCATAGGCAGGAACTGCGTTTGCCAATTTCGCAGGAATACCATTGACCGGGAAGTAAGGACATTGCTGCAACCTGGTAATATCAGGCCATCTCCGGCCTTCCGATACAAACTCAATTCTCCGCTCATCCAGAATTGCACCCAAAAGAGCCACATTATTGGCAAAAGAGGCCGCAGTATAGGCTTGTGTCGCAGGGGTAGCCAATGCACGGTTGCGAATCATGTTTAAATAGTTCAACCCATTGGTTACATCGCCTTTACGGGCATAGGCTTCAGCCATGTTTAGCAGTACTTCGGCATAACGGATCATGGGTGAAGGATCTGTCTTATTGACAATATCCTTGTACTTAAATGTGTAAATCCCGGTTGTTCCCGTTGGAGCCTTTGTCACCATCAATCCGTCGGTACGCCGTTTATCATCCGCAAGCCAGTTCGGGAGCCTCCAGACGATAGGGCTAATGGCAACCAAGGCACGGCCACCTATAGATGCTGCTCCATACATGTATCCAAGCGCAGCATTTGTACTCGGATTCTGGTTGGCAGAATTCTCCATTCCAAAAATTGATTCAGTATTTCCATAAGGATTTGTAAAAGGACCGGAAGGATCAGCTGTCAAAGAATAAGTACCTGCAAGTGACCCTGTAATAAATTTGGTTCCTTCTTCAATTACTTTGTCCATGTTCCACATATGCAGGTAAATCCTTGTTTTTTCGGCTACAGCCGCGCCTTTGGTTGCTCTGCACAATTTAGCGTTGCCAGTCAGGGCAGCTTTTAAGGGAAGGTTTGCTTCAGCATAATCAAGGTCGGCAAGTATCTTCGTATAAACTTCTGCCACAGTACTTCTTCCTGTTGCGAAACCATCCGCAATGGCGGCAGCCGTAGTGAAAGGCAGATCGAAATAAGGAACACCCAAATGAGAGGCAGCCGGAGTGTCTTTGTAAGGCCTTGCAAAATGAATCAGTAATTCATGGTAAGTCATGGCCCTTAATAACTTTGCTTCGCCGGCATAAATAGCTGCCTGAGCATCAGTAATAACTTTGGCAGCCGCAGCCGTCTTAACGCCATCAATCACGATGTTGCATCGGTTGAGCAAACGGTAACTGTCTTTCCAATAGTTAATGTTATTCATCGTGGATGAGCCGTTGATAGCAGAAGTATACGTAGCCTGATAGAAAGTGGCAACGTTTACGACATCCTCCCCCCGATTGTCACCTTGTTCAACGAAAGCAGCGCCAAACGGATACCCTCTGGGAGCTGAAGTAACCGGATTGGCGTAGTAGCCCATTTGAGCCGCTTCATACATTCCGGTTACGGAAAGTGCAACCAATGCAGGAGTTTGGAAAGCAGCCGTTTCAGACACCTGGTTGAAGGGCTGCAGATCAATGTTCTTTTCACAGGAAGAAAACACCATCAGGAAAACAAGAACCGGAATGTAGACCAGTCTGCCTGATTTCATGTTTATTGTAAATATATTTTTCATTACGTATAATTTTTAAGAATTACAATTTGAGGTTAAGTCCAAAAGTAATAACCCGTTGACGTGGAGTTCCATTGTAGTCCACACCACCGGATTCCATTTCCGGGTCGATCCCTTTATACTTGGTAATCATAAGCAAATCCTGTCCCTGGGCGAAAATCCTCAGATTCTGAATTTTCAGCTTGGTTGTCAATGATTTCGGTAATGTATAACCAATCACAAGATTTTGCATTTTGAGGAAGTTACCGCTTTCAACCCAACGGGTACTCGTATTGTTGTCCAAATTGACGAATGCATCACCTGAATACCACAAACGAGGGGTCCAACCATCACCCGGTTGGGATACACTCTGCCACCTTCCCAGGATTTCGGTGCTGTTATTCTGAAATTTCTGGTTCAATAAATCATTGCGGGTACGATCCATCACCTTGTTTCCGCCACTGTAACGGAACATCAGTCCAAGATCGAAACCCTTGTAATTAGCCTTCACGCCAAATGATCCGAAGTAAGTTGGAATGGTAGAGCCCAAAAGCTTTCTGTCGGTTGAGGGCAACGTCCCTGCTACTGAAATGTCAGATGGATTGGATTCTGTATACACCTTATAGGTTGAAGTCGGAATATTTGCCTGAACCATGGTGCCGTCGGCTTTCCTGTAGATCGGATTACCATTGGCCGCGTTTACACCCACGTAATCGTATCCAAACAATGAATTGTAAGACTCACCTTCGCGAACGATGGTATAGGTGTTAATAATATCCTGGTGGTTTACCAATTCTTTGACCGTATTTTTAACCAGTGAAAGGTTGCCATCCACACTCAGTGTGAAATCTTTCTTGCTGATCAGCATGGCCTCAGCAGAAAATTCATATCCCCAGTTTCTCATGGCGCCTATATTCTTGGCTACAGTGTTCCCGGGAATACCGAAAGAAGGAGGAGTAGGAACACCCAATATCAGTCCATCCTGATTGTTATCGAAATAATCGAAGGTGAATTTGTATTTATTGTCCACAAAGGCAGCATCCACACCGATATCGGTTTTCTTGCTGGTCTCCCATTTCAACTGGTCATTCCCCATCTGGGAAAAGGCAATCCCGTTGTTATCCGCATATTTGGCATTAGAATAAAGACCCAGATAGGGATAATTGCCAATATTCACGTTGCCAACTTCAGCATACGATGCGCGAACCTTTAAATCAGATACAACTTTCAAACCGGACATAAAAGATTCCTTGGAAACAGTCCATCCCACGGAAGCACCCGGGAACAAACCATATCTGTTGGCTGGTGGAAGTGCTGAAATACCATCCCGGCGAATAGACGCCTGGAAAAAGTATTTTTGCCCATAGTTGTAGTTTACCCTGGCAGCCAAAGAGTTAAATCCGTTCTGAGTCATTGAGCCACCTGAGTTTTGTGTCCCGTAAGACCCGCTGATCAGATTATGGCTAAAAAATGAATCTGACATATTGCTACCACCACCGTAGAAGTAATTGTAGGTCTGTTGTTGAAATTCATTGACCAGGTTGACGTTGATATTATGATTCTCTGCCAGTGTCTTGGCATAGGTCAAAACATTTTGCCAGTTCCATCTGAAATAGCTGGTATAGTCATTTTGAATGACTCCATTGGGTCCTCTTCCATCACCATGCAAAGGATTCCAGTACAAGAAACCGGCAGTTCCCTTTGTATCCACACCCAATTGTGTTTTGAAAGTCAGACCG
>JANYJT010000092.1 GCA_025358395.1 Bacteroidia bacterium | reverse complement strand
TTTGAAGAAAGAAAAGAGATCAACAAGATGATCAGCAAGCTGGAAAAACAAATTTCCGATGTTGAGGCATATATTTCTAAACTGGAAAATGAGATCGTTATTACCGATATATATATGAGTGATCATCCTGAAAAGGTTGATGGTGATCTGCTTGGTAAATACGAATCAACCAGGAAACAGCTTGACCTGGAATTGGGAAAATGGGCAGATTTAAACAGTAAGCTGGAGGGTTGGAACGCCAAGAAACCAGAATAAATAGAAGATATGGAAGACAAAAATTTTGTATTCGGATTGCACTCAACCATTGAGGCAATCAATGCCGGAAAAGAGATTGACCGCATACTGATCCGGAAAGGATTGCAGGGAGAATTGTATATGGAATTGATGAAACTCGTCAGACAGTTTGAAATTCCTTTTCAACAGGTTCCGGTTGAACGCATCGACAGAGTCACACGCAAGAACCATCAAGGGGTAGTGACTTTTATTTCACCCATTGCTTACCAGCCGATTACTGAAATTGTGCCTATGCTTTTCGAACAAGGGAAGAATCCTCTGATCCTGGTCCTGGACAGGATAACTGATGTCCGAAATTTCGGCGCGATTGCACGGTCAGCAGAAGTTGCCGGCGTTGATGCCATCCTGATTCCTGAAAAAGGAGCTGCACAAATCAATGCCGATGCAATCAAAACTTCGTCAGGAGCCTTGCTGACCATACCTGTATGCAGAGAAAAAAATCTCATCAATGCTGTTCGTTTCTTGCAAAATTCAGGACTTAAAGTGATTGCTGCCTCAGAAAAGGGAGATGTAAATTACTTTGGTTGCGATATGACTGTACCTTTGGTGATCGTAATGGGTTCAGAAGAGACAGGTATTGATGTTTCAATCTTAAAAATTGCAGACCAGTGGACCAAAATACCTCAATTGGGCACCATTCAGTCACTGAATGTTTCAGTCGCAGCAGGTATTCTGCTTTTTGAGGCTGTCAGACAACGGATACTTTTATGTTGAGCTTAGCCTCAGGATGGACATTCATTAACTATTTTAACACTAAAACCAGATCTAGCGCCACTTAATGTGGCGTTTTTTGTTTAACGTACATATATTACTTTTTAAAATACCCCCCCTATTTTCAACACATGTATCCAAAAATACATGTGTTTTTTAATATGCACCCCCCAATAATTTAAACATTCATTTGTTAATTAATCATTAATATGAACACACACCCCCCTATTTTTATTGTTTGGAGTAAATTAAAACATCTATTTTTGTCACAGAAGGTAAAAAAATAGGGGGAGTGTATCAAAAAAGCATAGTTTTTTAATGTATCCCCCAAAAAATTGAAATAACATAGTATTAATCTTAATTCTTAAATCATGAAACTAAAAATTAAAAAAGTCAGTCTGTCACTTTCAATTCTATTGGTACTGGCTTTATCAAGCAATCTTGTTTCAGCAACTGGATCTACACAAATCTGGATCCCATCCACCGACTTCCAAAAATTTAAAACTTTACATTTAGGTATTGATAATTATATAAGGGTAAAAAATCAATCTGAGTCAAGTCGTGGTGCAGGTATTTATGATATTGGACTAACAACAGGAATTCTGCCTTGGGAAAAATTTCAGGCTGAAGTTGGTTTTGACTATCTGGGCATGGGAGATGGATTTTACGACAAGAACCCAATCTATTTAAATTTCAAATTAGGTGCACCAGAAAATGCATTATTCAAAGGGGCTCCGGCAATTGCCTTTGGTGGTCAAAATTTTGGAACCAAGTCCAATCTCACCAATTACAATGTAATGTATGGCCTTCTGGCTAAAACAATCCCCATACTTGGAAGATTGTCAGCAGGTTATTATGTAGGAAATAGTAAAATTCTGGTTGATGAAAATAGTGCCAAGGCAAACAGCGGAATCTTGCTATCCTTGGATCGTCCGATGAATGAAATTTCCGACAAACTTTGGTTTGCGGTTGATTACCAGGGCGGAAAAAATTATCTGGGAGCATTAAATGTGGGCTTTTCCTGGTCCTTCTCTTCAAATGTATCTGTCATATTCGCTTACGACATTTATAACAACCAAAAAGTGGCATACAACACAAAGGATCTCAACCTTAATTCCTTTACAACTCAATTAGATATTAACTTCTGATTTTACGCATTGGCTCTTCGAGTCAAGTACATATCAGTCAATTAAATGGAGTCAAAAGAGATATTGGTTCTCACAAAGAAATAAACACATTAAAAAAATACACAATGAAAAAAATTGAAGCCATCATCAGAACATCAAAGTTCGAAGAGGTAAAAGAAGCCTTACATTCCATTGACATCGATTTCTTTTCTTTTTGGGAAGCCACTGGTGTTGGCAATGAAATGAAATCTCCTCAGAGAACATATAGGGGCGTACATGGGAGTACATCTTTCATCCCAAGACGAATGCTTACCATCGTGGTAAGAGATCAGAATCTAAGAAAAACAGTAGACTGTCTTCTTAAAGTCGCTTACACCGGAGAAATTGGCGATGGAAAAATTTTCGTTTCTCAGATTGAGGAGTCCTGGCGAATTCGGACAAAAGAACAGGGTGACGAATCTTTATTTATAAAAGATTAACCCAAATAAGGTAAATGTCCAATGATCAATATAACCTCCAGATATATCTGAATTATAATGAAGATTGGCTATACAAAGACAATAATTATTCCAATAAAATAATAAAGTTATGTATTTACGAAGGCTTTTTAACAAAAAACACTCGACCGCGCCGAAGGTTAAGTTGAGTCGATCTGAAAAATGGAACTTATTCTTCGCCATTTTTGCAGGGAAAATGATTGGTCTGGCTATGGTAATAGCTGCCATGATGATGATTCCCGGAATGTTGGGATTATCGGCCAACGCAGCAGATACTTACACTCCTCACGAGACTGCCACAATAAATGCCATAAATACGGTTTGGACTCTGATAGCTGCAGCCTTGGTGTTTGGTATGCAGGCAGGTTTTGTAATGTTAGAGGCAGGTTTTGCAAGAAAGAGGGAAACTGTGAATATATTGGTTGAATGTGCTCTGGATACGGCTATATGTGGAGTCTTCTTCTGGGCAATCGGTTATGCATTCATGTTTAGTCATGGTAACGGCTTCATTGGACACAACTGGTTTTTTCTTCAGGGAGTTCCTTTAACTTATGAAGCTACAGGTGTTTCAATTCTAGCACATTGGATTTTTCAATTCGCATTTGCAGATACAGCTTCAACCATTACATCAGGTGCCATGATCGGACGTACAGGATTCCGCGGAGATATTCTTTACAGCATCGGCGTAACCGGATTTATTTACCCTATTATTGGCCATTGGGCATGGGGACCAGATGGATTTCTGGCGACCATGGGAAGTGCCGGAAATTTCTTACCTTCCTTAGGTCAGCCATTTCGCGACTTCGCTGGTTCAACGGTCGTTCATACCATTGGTGGTGTAGTTTCTCTGGCAGGAGCTGTTGTTTTAGGCCCCAGACTCGGACGAATCTTCCTTCGCGATGACAAAGAAAAAGGTGGATTACCCGCACCACATAGTTTGCCACTGGCTACAATAGGCGCATTTCTTTTATGGTTTGGCTGGTATGGCTTCAATCCCGGAAGTACTCTTTCCGGTATGGATATTGCAGGTATTGGTCGTGTAGCCGCCAATACTACGCTCGCAGCTTGTACGGGAGCCTTGGGAGCAATGGTTGTTGCTTTCTATTTTGGACTTACCAAAGGAAAATTTGATGTGGGCTTTACACTAAACGGTTTGCTAGGTGGATTGGTTGCCATAACAGCCCCATGTTATTGGGTTTCTCCTTTCGGATCAGTAGTGATTGGCCTTGTTGCAGGGGTAGTTGTAGTATTGGGCGTATATCTACTTGAATACCTTCGCATAGATGACCCCGTTGGAGCTTTCTCGGTCCATGGCCTTAACGGCATCTGGGGCACCTTGTCCTTGGGACTTTTTGCTTGTGGATTGTATGGGGCTACCGGCCCAACCGGTGCAGATGATTCTTCACCTGTTGCTGGATTGTTTTACGGAGGTGGTGCAAGCGTTCTAAAAGCACAGGCAATTGGAAGTGCAACAATTACTCTGGTAACCTTTGCTGTTTCAATGCTGCTTATGTGGGTGGTTATGAAGCTGCCGCAGCCATGGAGCCTTAGAGTAGAAGCTAAGGGAGAACTAGGAGATGGTGGAATTGATGTATTTGAACATGGATCAAAAGCGTATTACGACTAATACAAAAACATTCAAAAGTTTGTTTTAAGATATTTTAAATTAAATATACTTTTCAAAACACTCGTAATTTCCGTTTCATTCTTCATTTATTTTGCTTACAGAATTTCCGGGGAACTAAGATCATTGCAATAAAAAAGCGATCTCTTATGTTACCCGGATTTTTTTAATAATGTGGTAAATATTAGATTAACCACATAAAATTAAGTTCAAATTTGAAATTATTATTAATTTTTCGTTGATACCCCCCTCATTTTATTGCACACGACAAAAAATATGTGTTTATTCGCAAATAATAATAAATAGTTCTTTGAATAAATTGACTCATTCAAAAAGCATTGATGACAGTCGCAGCATTAAAATATCGGCACCTCACGTTTAAAGGTTTCTTCGAGCGAAATGAATGTTTCTGTACTGGAGATACCTGGTATTTTTTGTATCTTTTCACTCAAAACTGATTTTAAATGTTCATTGTCTCTGGCATAAATTTTTGCAAAGATAGCATATTGACCTGTAATATAATGACATTCAACTATTTCCTTAATTAATCTGAGTTGTTCGGCAACCTCAGTGTACATACTACCCTTTTCCAGGAAAAGTCCAATGTAAGAGCAGGTTCTATAGTCAATTTTCTTCGGATCAACCGTATAACCGGAACCGACAATTACGCCCAGATCAATCATTCGTGATACGCGTTGATGAACGGCTGCCCTAGATATTCCGCAGGCTTCAGCAACATCTTTGAAAGGTATCCGGGCATTTCTAGTGACAATATCCAATATTTGAAGATCCGTATCATCAAGTTGGTTTCTTAGAGTCATTGTTAGTTTGTCTTTGATTAAAAAATAGTATGAATTCCACATCTCTGATCGGACATTGTGTTTTGGTCTACAGCATTGATAAGCGTGTCCGATGTATATGGTAACAAAAATAGATTAAATAAATTAATTTGCACATTAATTTATCTATTTATGGAACAATTGAATCTAAATCATCCGATTTTCTAGAATATAGACAAAAAGATTAAAATTATTGCATAGTAAAACAGTTCAAAAAATAAAGATTTAGCGATCATGAAAAAATCTTGGCAGATTTCACTTGTTCTTCTTTTGATTCTCTCATTGCTTGGGGTAATCGTATCAGGTAAAAATCCATTTGAACTTGACCCCAAGACAGTTCCCGGGGATGTTGCGTGGATGTTGACTTCTACAGCTCTCGTACTGTTTATGACCCCTGGGCTAGCCTTTTTTTATGGCGGTATGATACAGCCAAAAAATATAATTTCAACGATGTTACAAAGTTTTGTTGCCATGGGAATCGTGAGCATTATTTGGGTTCTATTCGGGTTCAGCCTCGCGTTTGGAGACAGTATAGGTCCTGAAAAATACGGCTTAATTGGCAATCCATTTACTTTCTTTATGTTCCAAGGTGTTGGAGGAAATATAAACGCCGCCCTTGCACCAACCATACCCCTGGCATTGTTTGCAATTTTCCAGATGAAATTTGCCATTATTACCCCCGCATTGATAACCGGATCTTTCGCCGGAAGAGTAAAATTTAGTTCATACATTCTGTTTATCACCCTCTTTTCAATTTTCATTTATGCACCTTTGGCCCACTGGACATGGCATCCAAATGGGTTTTTGCGCAATTGGGGTGTTCTTGATTTCGCAGGTGGAACAGTGGTTCATATGTCAGCCGGTTTTGCAGCACTTGCCGGAGCAATGTTTTTGGGTCCCCGAAGAGATTATCAGCAGCAGTTTCATCCAGCAAACATTCCTTTCGTTTTGCTTGGTGCAAGCATGCTTTGGTTTGGCTGGTTCGGGTTTAATGCCGGATCAGCATTGGCTGCGAACGCCATTGCCACAGTTGCCTTAATGAATACCAATATAGCTTCCGCTGCTGCGATGATTGGTTTTATCCTTTTCGATGTAGCCATGGGACGTAAACCTACCGCGATGGGTGCCGCCATCGGATTGGTTGTAGGGTTGGTTGCCATCACTCCGGGGGCGGGATTTGTTAACCCGGGTGCTGCAATATTTATTGGTTTGGCAGCTTCATTCATCTGTAACATCGCCATCTCCTATCGCTCCAAAACCAATCTTGACGATACATTGGATGTCTTTCCTGCACACGGAATGGGTGGAATAATCGGGATGTTACTTACAGCGGTATTTGCTCAGGGTGTTGGACTGTTTTACGGTGAGTACAAAACCTTTCTATTCCACTTGCTAGCGCTAATAATTGTAGGTGTATATACTTTCGGAGGTTCCTATCTCCTATACGTTTTGACCAATAAAATTATTCCATTAAGGGTGTCCCCTAAATCAGAACGACTTGGTTTGGATATCACACAACATGATGAGTCATATGTCATAGAGCATGTAAAAGATTGAACCGTGATTGACGAACAGAGAAATCCAGGGTCATTTTTCGATTGATATCGCAGTTTTATAACTGTTTTTCATCACTTTGCGCCAGTCTGTCTCTTTTTCACTTACTGGTGGACGATCAGCTGCCTTAAATCCGATACCCACAATCGATAGTACTTCCAAATGATTTGGGATATGGAGAAGATCGCAGATAAATTCATTGGCAGTCTGGTCATCATCATGGTAACGGCGATGAATCTGAACCCAGCAAGAACCTAAACCCAAAGCTTCGGCTGCCAGTTGCAAAATGATGGAAGCGATGGAACAATCTTCGATCCAAACATCACTCTTGGTTTTATCACCAGCTACCACTACTGCAAGAGGAGCATGATTCAAAAGACAAGCTCCATGTGGTTTAGACACAGACAATTGACTCAGTAATTCCGGATCATCAACAACGACAAACTCCCATGGCTGACTGTTTTTTGAGGATGGGGAACGTAAACCTGCCTTTAGCAATTGATGGATTATTTCATCATCAACCCTTTTTTCACTAAATTTTCGGGTACTTCTTCGGTTGTATAGGATATCGAGCATGGTTTGGTTTTAATTTGCAAAAATATAAAGCAAATTGATTACCCGATAAGAAATAATGATTTTTTTTCAAAAACTTCAATAAAATTATCAGAACGAAAGTATATTTGATTCACGACTCATTCATTCAT
>JANYJT010000065.1 GCA_025358395.1 Bacteroidia bacterium | reverse complement strand
GCCCAAGTGCGGAATTGGAATTATTCCGGGCACATTAAGCATAGAGGCATCCGGGAAATCTGTGACATAACAGGCTACCTTTTTCCGTTCGATTGCGGCTATAATGTCCTTATTTGAAACCAATTCACCTCTGGCAAAATTCAGAATTTTTACTCCATCTTTCATTACCGAAATTTTATCCGAGTTGATTATTTCCCGGGTCGCGTCCATCAATGGTACATGCAAAGTGATAAAATCGGCTTGAGAGAGACATCCCTCGATACTTTCAGATCTGACAATACTTTGATCCAGTTTCCATGCATGATCAACCGTTATGAATGGATCAAATCCTATAACTTTCATTCCAAGCGCCTTAGCCACATTTGCTACCAGTACTCCAATGTCACCAAGTCCGATAATCGCAAGGGTTTTTCCTTTCAGCTCGATTCCGCCAAAGGCAGCTTTTCCCTTTTCAACCAATGAAGGAACCTTATCGCCCTCTGGTTGCAGTGTTTTAGCCCATGCAATTCCTCCTGTGATATCCCTGGAAGCAAGAAGCATTCCTGCAATCACCAATTCCTTCACACCATTGGCATTCGCTCCCGGGGTATTGAAAACGACAATTCCTTTGTCTGTGCAACGATCGATAGGAATGTTGTTCACTCCAGCCCCTGCTCTTGCTATTGCTTTGAGAGTCACAGGAAGTTCCATCTCGTGCATGGAGAAACTCCTTAAAAGAATGGCATCAGGGTTGGGAATTTCACTGGCAATTTCATATTTTGACAAAGGAAAAACCTGCAGGCCTTCGTGGTCAATTTTATTCAGCGTTTGGATTTTAAGCATTGTGATGTGTATTTAGATTTTCTCATTAAGGAAACAAATATCATTAAAATTGGGGCAATATGAACCAAATTGAACA
Organism: Bacteroidia bacterium; assembly: GCA_025358395.1. The sequence goes on along the minus strand of JANYJT010000065.1, from coordinate 10,194 downwards.
AAATTTTAACGTTAAATTCAAATACCCGGAAAGCTCAAAATGAATTTAACCCTTGCTTCAGGGTTTACGAGTGGTAAAATAATTAATTTGTAATCAAATTTTAAATAGGCTCTGATAATTTGTTCATGTATTTCAACGGCTTCTCTGAAGTCCTCCCTTCTAATTTCATCCTGTATATAAATCTGTTCCCATGGAGGAGTGACAAAAACATATGAGGCGTATTTGTTTTCAGCGACCAGCTCCTCTATGAAAACGGATGGAATTTTCTTTTTATACCATGAATAGGCAATTTGATCAGGCAACCCCCTGTCAGAAAAGGCAGTTATATTTTCAGGAATTCCCCTGAGAAAATTCAACCTCTTAAAAGCCACAGATTTTTCAAAGTCCTGAGGCCATTTTGCCGCAGAATCAACCTTTCCATCACTTGCATCTGAATTCAGCAAAGCTCTTGCATTTTCATCACAAACCGGATAATTCAGATTACCCAGCAGATTAAGCAATGTTGTCTTCCCAAATCCTGGACCTCCGGTAATTACATAAACCATTTCAATCCGTACAAATTTTCAGATATATTCCAACAAAGAAGCCGTTCCTGAGATCAGAAACGGCTTCTTCAAATATGAGACAAGATGATTATTCAATAACCAATGTTTCAGTTCTACGATTAAGCGCGTGTTCAGCTTCTGTACATTTTACACCATCTTTACATTTGTTGACCAGTTGGGTTTCGCCAAATGCCTGTGCATTGATTCTGGAAGCACTAATACCCTTTGCTGTAAGATAATCCAATACTGATTTACCACGTTTTTCGGAAAGCTTCATGTTGTAGCTTGCTGGTCCCCTGCTATCAGTGTGTGATTTCATCTCCAGGTTAACAGATGGGTTGTCTTGCATGTCCTTTGCCAAACGATCCAATTCTGCTTTTGAAGTAGGATTCAAATCCCATTTATCGAAGGCGAAATAGACCTTGAAAATTTCTCCGACACATGCTGGAGTAACATGCTTTGGAGGTGTCGGAGGAACTGGTTTTGGTTCTGGCTTTGGTTCCGGCTTTGGTTCCGGTTTAGGTTGTGGCTTTGGAGCCTCAACAACCGGTGCAGGTTTTACTGGCTTTTTCCCTAACATAAAATTCAAACCGGCATGTGTATAAAGATAGGATTCACGTACCTGGCCAATCTTATAATTATATGAATTATCGACTGCCATACCGCCTTGATTACCACCGTCCAAACGATTGGTGTTAACCCAGCTGTATTGGGTACCAATATCCAATCTTACATTATCAGTCAGACGGAAAACAATCCCTGTTCCTACAGGAACAGTTAGATATCTCCAAGGATATTGAACAGTCGCATCACTCATCTCTTTTCCTACCACATTAGTAGCACCGACTCCCAATTTTGTATACCAATAAATTTTTCGATCAAATTTTTCTTTTGATAACAAGTTAGACATATTCCATACAGTATTCAAATCGAACTCATTCAAATTGGTTTTAAATGCTTTGGGAACTATCGCTGGTAAACCAAGTATATTTCCATTGCGAAAAGTACCAAGCTTTGTAACAGTTTTTGGAGTCCCTGTAAGTGAAGTTCCATTGTAAGAAAGTTCCAAAGCAAAGACATTGGTAAAATTTTTACGAACGAAAGCACCATAACCAAAATCCATGTCACTTTTAAAATCATTGAAATGATTCAAAAACTGATCCTTTGCAACGATTGTCGATCCGGCAAAATTCGATACACCGACATTAACACCAATTTCCCATTGTTTGTATGGTAATTTTTCACCTTTGTCCTGAGCAAAAATAAGGGAATGACCCAAGAAGAGGATTACCACAATCAAGCTTAGTCTTTTCATAATTGATAATTTAAAATGATTGACAATATTAAGTATTTAACAATTGAATATTTTAGATATTGCAAATTAACAAAAGTTTGAAAAGAAATACAACTATTTTTTTAGTTATTTTACAATATCTTAACAAATCATTCAAATGTAATTTAAAACATTTCAAAATGAGCTAATTTGTTTCAAATCTGAATAATAACTTTGATATTTGTCACTGTTGCTCCTTATACGAAACCTCCTGTAAAATGTTACTCAAGCGAGGTGCGTGTTGGGATTTGATGAATCTTATTAAAATTACCTTCAGACAATACTGAACAAACAATTCAGGTTAATAAATGTTTAGATTGTGTAAAATTTTAGACAACATTGAAAATGTGTAATATGAAATACCACAAAACGATTTTCCGACCAATTGAATATGCCAAATGGCGGAAGTGTGTAATACATGAGACATAAAATACAAATTATAGACCAATGAATTCGTTTTATATTTCAGCTATTTCAGGCAAAACCATTCAGTTAAATTCTGAAGAATCCAATCATTGCATCAAAGTATTGAGGCTTAAAAAGGGTGATATTGTTCAGTTGATGAACGGAAAAGGTTCAATTTTTGAAGCCATTATCGTAATTCCGGATGCTAAATCTACCATTTTGGAAATATTGGAAGAGAAGAAGTATCCCGAAACCCGTAATTTTCAATTGACATTAGCCATTGCACCAACAAAAAACATGGATCGTTTTGAATGGTTTGTAGAGAAGTCTGTTGAAATAGGGATTGACAGGATTGTACCGATCATATGCAAACATTCGGAGCGAAAAGAGATTAAAACAGAGCGTTTGGAAAAAATAATAATCTCGGCCATGAAACAATCGGGTCAAACATATCTTCCCGAATTGTCTGGAACAACCTCATTCAGCGATTTTGTAAAAGAACCTTTTAATGGGGATAAAATGATTGCCCATTGTGAAAATGGCATCAAGAAAATGCTTAAAGATTCAATATCTCCGGGAAGAAATACGCTTATTCTTATTGGACCGGAAGGTGATTTTGATTCGTCCGAGTTAGAGCTGGCGCTTGAAAATGGTTATATCCCGGTTTCGCTCGGAGAATCAAGATTAAGAACTGAAACTGCTGGACTTGTTGCTTGTCATACAGCGATTCTGATCAACCAAAAAAATTGCTAACTAAAATTATCCCCTTAAAAAGAGAACCATCCAGAAAATCGAATTTCCGGATGGTACTCATTTAATGCTTAATCCCTTGGATCTGGCGTAATATTATTTCTTCGACTGCTCCAATTGAAGGGTTTTGGTAGGAGCGTTACAAACGGATGAAGGCCCCCAGTATTGAATTGGACCGGGATAAACAAATGAAGTATGAATCGCCCATTCCTCACGATTGGCAGCAAAGGCTTTGAAAGGCTCTCCGTCCATTTGCACAAGGGCTCTTTGGATAACCGGTTTCATGACACCACTTCTGCGTTCCATATTCATCATCATGGTAATTGGGACACCACCTGCCACCCAACGGTCGGATGATTCGGTCGTATTTCTGACGGAGGCCATGTATCCCGATTTGCCGTCGGCAATCAATATCGCAGCAGTTTGACCCAAAGAATAGCAGTAATCCGCATCAAAATTGGATGGCACCGCACAACGGCCCTCGTAACCAAAAAAGTGATTCTGTGCTGAGAACTTAACTTTGGCAATTCCTTGTTTTTTCAGTATAGACAGCTGTTTTTCTACCATTTCGATCAGCAATTTCTCTGTTTCAATCCGGGATACCTGAACATTCCCGTGTGGATCACGATCTAACGTTAGCTGTTTTGCAATCCCCTTTGGTAAAACTTTAAAAACCTTACCTGAGGCATCTGAAAGGTGCTTAATGACATACTCGCGCTTGTCGTCATCTGTAGGAATTGCGATAAATGCTTTTGAAGTGGCAGATCCTTCAGCAAGTAATTCATTCAACTCTTCAATTAATATTTTCATTTCCGGAATGAATTCAATCAAACCTTCAGGAATCAAGGCAACGCCGAAATTCTCATTGTTCACTGCCCTCTTCGAGATGGTCCTAACAAGATCATCCACAATTTGCTGAAGCGTTTGCTCCTTAAATGCAACTTCTTCAGAAATAAGACAGACATTGGGCTGAGTTTGAAGTGCACATTCCAGGCCAATATGAGATGCGGAACGTCCCATGAGTTTGATAAAATGCCAATACTTTTTAGCTGAAGTTGCATCGCGCATGATGTTTCCGATCAATTCGGAATAAACTTTACAAGCTGTATCAAAACCAAAGGAAGTCTCGATCATTTCGTTTTTCAGATCACCATCTATGGTTTTAGGACAACCAATCACCTGAATACCACTCTTTTTCTGAAGATAATATTCTGCCAAAACGCAAGCATTTGTGTTGGAATCATCTCCTCCAATAATTACAATGGCTGTTATGCTAAGCTTTTTGCATATTTCGAGTCCTTTGTCGTATTGCTCATTTTCTTCGAGCTTGGTACGTCCTGAACCAATGATATCAAAGCCACCGGTATTTCTATATTCTTCAACTATTTCTGAAGTAAGTTCGATGTAGTTGTGAAGAACCAACCCACTTGGGCCGCCAAGAAAGCCATACAGACGGTTGTTGGGATTCAGCTTTTTCAGTGCATCAAAAATGCCCGAAATAACATTGTGCCCTCCGGGAGCCTGGCCGCCTGAAAGAATAACACCCACATTCAAAATATTTGATGTAAAGTCACCCTGCTCTTCAGCAGTTTCCAATGTAACAATGGGCATACCGTAGGTGTTCGGAAATATTTTTTTTATTTCCTCCTGATCTGCAACTGATTCGGTATTTTTCCCTGTTACAACTTTTACATTTCCCTGCAAAGCATTTGGCATCTTTGGCGCATACTTTGCTCTTTCTATTTGTAAAACACTTTTGATCATATTCTGCAAAAATCTATTTTGTACTTATTCACAAAATAAATGCACAAAATTCAATTCAGCTGTATTCTATCAGTGTTTCACGAAAAATTTGACAATCTTTTAATATTAATGTTTCTCCTCTTTGCTATCAGTTTTTTTAACAGAGATTCGTCCGGCCGATTTCAAAGCCTGTTGCAAAAGATATTCTATTTGTCCGTTTGCACTGCGAAATTCATCAGCAGCCCAGCGTTCGATTGCATCATAGACCTCCGGCTGGACCCTCAAAACGAATGATTTCTTTTTACCCATGCTTACCTGATCTAATATATGGAACCAGCATTGATTACAGGACGGGCAGATTCATCAGCACACAGAACCACTAGCAGATTGCTTACCATGGAAGCCTTCTTTTCATCGTCCAATTCGATGATATGCTTATCTTTTAATTCATCCAATGCCAGTTTTACCATTCCAACCGCACCTTCCACAATTTTCTGACGCGCCGCGATGATTGCAGTAGCCTGTTGGCGACGAAGCATGGCTCCGGCAATTTCAGGAGCGTAAGAAAGATTCGAAATCCTTGCCTCGATCACCTCAATTCCAACGAGTGAAAGCCGCTCTTTTACCTCAGTTGCCAACGCAGTATTGATCTCATCAATTCCGGAGCGAAGACAAATCACCTCAGTTTCCCCATCCTGTTCAATGTTGTCATAAGGATAAGTATGGGCTAGTTTGCGAAGTGCAGACTCTGTCTGAATTTTGATGAATTTTTGATAGGACTCTTCATATTTGATTTTTTTGAGTCCCGATTTAGGGTCAACCTCTTCGAGCGTCTCAATATCAAATACTGCCTTGTAGGTATCTACTACTTTCCAAACGACAATCGCACTGATCAAAATTGGATTTCCTTGTTGATCATTGACTTTGATCACATCAGATTCAAGATTCCGGATTCTCAGTGACACACGCTTTTTAACGTAGAAAGGGTTTAGCCAGAAAAAGCCATTCCCTTTAACTGTTCCACAATACTTGCCGAAAAAGACCAAAACTTTGGTCTGATTTGGCTGAACAATAAACAGTCCTGTCATCCAGATCACGCCCAATATCGATATCAAAACATAAACCGGAATAATCCAGATTTCTTTGTAAAAAAGAGTGCAAACCGGCACAAACAACATCACAACTGAAATTAATAGTTGAAAGAAGCCATTGTTCTTAAGTTGAATTTCCTTTTCCATTGTTTAAAGATTTAAAATGATACTACAATGATATCATTTTAATTTCAATTATTCAAATTTTCCGATCACAATTTTTCATAGCAAAAACGATGTAGATCCAATTTGCAAATTATTCCATGCTTTTTACGTAGAAAGTATTTATAAATTTACCGGCTTGGAAAATCCAGGAGTTAAAATGCTTATTATGCGCGAAGATCTTAAAAATCAATATATTGAAATTAAGGGTGCGAAAGTCCACAATTTAAAAAACATCGATATAAAGATTCCAAGGAACAAGCTGGTTGTAATAACCGGACTATCCGGATCCGGAAAATCATCGCTGGCTTTTGACACTTTGTATGCCGAGGGTCAGCGGAGGTATGTAGAATCTCTCTCTTCCTATGCCAGGCAATTTTTGGGAAGAATGGACAAGCCTGAAGTAGATTATATCAAAGGAATTCCTCCGGCGATAGCGATTGAGCAAAAGGTCAATACGCGAAATCCCAGATCCACAGTAGGTACTTCAACAGAAATTTATGATTATATAAAATTACTATACGCCAGAATTGGAAAGACTTATTCTCCCGTTACAGGTAATCAGGTTATCAGGCATGAGGTTGTTGATGTGGTCAATTACTTGAAATCCTTTCCCAATGGCACTAAAATTACCATTGTCTCTCCACTTAGGATCAAAAAAGACCGAACCTTGCAAAAAGAGGCTGAATTACTTTTGCAACAAGGATTTACAAGACTTGAGCTTGATACAGAGATTATAAAAATCAGTGAACTTGATCAATACAAAAAGAAACCCCTGGAAATAAATGTATTGATAGACAGAATGCCTGTTTCGGAGGACGAAGATTTTGCTTCAAGAGTTGCCGACTCAGTTCAAACAGCCTTTTTTGAAGGCAAAGGTGAATGCATTACCCGTGTAGAACGTGAGAATTTTTCTGAGACCAAAAAATTTTCCAACTGTTTCGAGGCGGATGGAATAATCTTTGAAGAACCTTCACTTCATCTGTTTAGTTTCAACAACCCGGTTGGTGCCTGTCCGTTGTGCGAAGGATATGGAAAGACGATTGGCATTGATGAAGATCTGGTTGTCCCTAATAAATCCCTCTCTGTCTTCAGTGATGCTATTGTTTGCTGGAAAGGAGAAAAAATGGGTGAATGGAAAGATCAGTTGGTGAAGCACGCTGCGAAATTTGATTTTCCGATTCATAAACCTTATTATGAACTTTCTGCCCAGCAAAAAAGGTTACTTTGGACGGGAAACAGCCATTTCGAAGGATTGAACGCATTTTTCAAACAGCTGGAAGAGCAGACTTACAAAATTCAATACCGGGTCATGCTGTCGCGTTACAGAGGAAAGACCATTTGTCCGGCGTGCGAGGGTACCAGACTAAAAAAAGAGGCCTCATATGTTAAAGTTGACGGAAAATCAGTCACTGAACTTGTTAACCTTCCCATCACGGAATTGGAGCAATTTTTCAAGGAGCTTACTCTATCGGAAAGTGACAGGCATGTTGCAGAAAGATTGCTGATAGAAATTGGCAACAGGATCGATTTTTTAGGAGATGTTGGTCTCGGTTATCTAACTTTAAACCGACTCTCATCCACATTATCCGGAGGTGAATCACAGCGTATTAATCTGGCGACATCTCTCGGAAGTAGTCTGGTAGGTTCGATGTATATCCTGGATGAGCCGTCGATTGGACTGCATCCAAGAGATACTGGCAGGTTGATTAAAGTGCTGAGAAAGTTGCAGCAGCTTGGCAACAGTGTTATAGTTGTTGAGCACGACGAAGAGATTATCAGGTCAGCTGATTATTTGATTGACATCGGGCCACTCGCCGGACAGCATGGGGGTGAGGTAGTATTTGAGGGAACTCAGGATGAGTTGATTCTTAACCAGGTAAGTCAGACAGCGAAATATCTGACCGGAGCTGAAAAGATCCCTGTACCGGATCATCGTCGGAAGTGGAACAATTTTATAGAAATTTCAGGTGCAAGGGAAAACAATCTCAAGGGATTTGATGTAAAATTTCCGCTCAATACGCTAACCGTTGTTACCGGGGTAAGTGGGTCGGGTAAATCCTCGCTTATCAAACGGATCCTTTATCCTGCCCTGACAAAATATTACGGTGGTTTTGGAGAGAAAACAGGTGATCACACCAGTCTCTCCGGGGATTTAAGCAGGATCACATCCATTGAATTTGTGGACCAGAATCCGATAGGAAAATCATCCAGGTCAAATCCTGTTACATACCTGAAAATCTATGATGAGATCAGAAAATTATATGCAGAACAGCCGGCATCGAAGATCAATGGATTTACCGCATCTCATTTCTCGTTTAATATAGATGGTGGAAGGTGTGAAACTTGCCAGGGAGAAGGAGAAATTAAGGTCGAGATGCAATTCATGGCTGATATCCAGCTTACCTGTGAGAGTTGCGGAGGGAAAAGGTTCAAGGCGGATGTTCTCGATGTGAGATACCGCTCAAAAAACATCCATGAATTGCTTGAACTAACTGTGGATGAATCAATCGAATTTTTTAATGAAAAATCCACCGGTAAGAAGATTGCCAAAAAATTGCAGCCATTACAAGATGTTGGTTTAGGATATGTTCACCTTGGTCAGTCGTCAAGTACCCTTTCGGGTGGAGAAAGCCAGCGCGTGAAGCTGGCATCATTTCTCGCCAAAGAAAAGGAGGGAGCGACGCTGTTCATTTTTGATGAGCCAACTACGGGTCTTCATTTTCATGACATCCACAAATTGCTCGACTCCATGAATGCATTGATTTCCAGGGGTCATTCAGTACTGGTAATAGAACACAATCCGGAAGTTATCAAAGTGGCGGACTGGGTCATTGATTTAGGTCCCGAAGGAGGGGATTTGGGTGGGTATAAACTGTTCGAAGGCACACCTGAAGATTTGTTGAAATGTGGCACTTCCTTTACTGGTTCGTTTTTAAAAAGCCATCATTTGTTATGATTTACGTAAATGCATTCGCCTTCAGCACGCTTGTTTAAATATTTTTATCTTTGTCCTACTTAAAAAGGAAAATTGCACCCAATGGACATATTGGACAAACTCAGCCGCTTTAAATCCTCGATTAAATCGGGCAATCCTGAATTGGTTGATCATGCTTTGGAAGAGATTAAAATCAAGGGTGATGACTCCTACATCGCACCTTTGATCGAATTCATGCATCACGCGACGAACAAAGAGGTTAAGGAAAAAGTCTATGGGTTGTTCCTTGATTTAAAGCATGAAGATTCGGTGGATATCCTTATCAATGAAATGAAAAAAGAGAATGATTTGGATGTGCTTGAAAGTCTGGTTGCAGCCTGCTGGCAGAATGGGTTAAATTACAGCAGGCATCTCCCCTATTTTGTTCAGCTGATCATCGACCAGGAGTTCCAGATCGCCTTTGAAGCTTTTACAGTTATCGAGAATATGTATGGGAAAATCGAAGGTGACATTGAATCCATGCTTTTAGGGAAAATCGAAAAAAGCATCCCGAATGCCGAAGAAAGAAAGCAGTATTTATTGAAGGGACTGCTTGAAATTATACCTCATATTCCAATTGATCAGGATCCGGTTGATTTTTAACCGGACAACAGTATAATGAAAAGAACAAAATCAATTATTTTCTTCACAATCAAAATACCAATCAAATCCATCAGAATGTGGTGTCCATTTCTGATGGTTATTTTTGTTGTCCAATTTTCATCATTGAGTTCAAAAGCGCAGGATCCACAGTTTTCTCAATTCTATTCAAATCCGTTGTATCTGAATCCGGCTTTTGCCGGTACCAGTACCGTTCCCAGAATTGTTTCAAATTACAGGAACCAATGGCCTAGTTCAGGAAATACTTTTGTTACCTACAACCTCTCCTACGACCAATACATTCTGGGGATGAAGGGTGCTATTGGCTTCCAAACACTATATGACAGGGAGGTAAGTGGTAATATCAATACAGTTCAAAGTTCTTTTGTTTATTGTTACCACATTAAGGTTAATGACCGGCTTTTCTTTACAACTGCTCTTCAGGCAGGCTTCATCCTGAAGCAATTCAATACCAGGAACCTTATTTTTCCAGGAATGATCAACCAGGAGAATGGCACCATAACCGATAATTATGCCATACCTGTCGAAAGCGGACAGAAAATCTTTCCTGATTTTACTTTTGGTATG
>JANYJT010000034.1 GCA_025358395.1 Bacteroidia bacterium | reverse complement strand
CATGTTCGAAGCCCTCTTTATTCTCACTACCGTGGATGCCGGAACCAGGATTGCGCGGTTTATTCTGCAGGAAGCCCTTGGGAAAATATATGCTCCCTTTGCCCGTACCAATTGGATACCGGGAAATATTATCGCCAGTTCACTGATCGTTTTTGCCTGGGGTTATTTTATCTATACAGGTACGGTTTCAACCATTTGGCCAATGTTTGGCGTTGCAAATCAGCTGCTTGCCACATTAGCACTGGCTATTGGAACTTCATGGCTAATCAACCATGGAAAAAGAAAATATATCTGGATAACAGTTATTCCAATGACGTTCGTTGGAATAACGACAATTACGGGGGGAACAATGAACCTCTTCAACATCTATGTTCCACAGATTTTTAAGGAAGCAAGCCGGATGCAGGGAATCGTCAATACCACACTAACCTTAGTGATCTTGGTATGTGTATTGCTAATTCTGGTTGAAGCGGTTTCTAAATGGGTAAAAGTTAAAGGCTGATGACAATTATATTTTAACTTTTAGCTCTTCTTCAACTTTAAATCGTGCAGGTATTCTGAAGGGGTCATACCAAATTGCTTTTTGAAGCTACTTGTAAAATAAGAATGGGAATTAAATCCAATTGAATAACCGATCTCATCAACATTGGAATTACCATCCTTCATCAGTTTAATGGCTTTCTTCAGCCTGATGTACCTGACAAATTCAGTTGGTGACTGGTTTGTTAGAGTCTTTAGTTTTCGGTACAGGGAACTGGTACTAATGTTTAGTTTTGCTGCAAGATGATCCACGATAAAGTTTTTATCATTGAGATGTTGCTCCACGATGCTTCCGGCTTTTTCTATCAATAATTTATCAGAATTCAGGTGAGCCATGCCGCTGTCCCATTCACTATCTGATACTGAGTATACTTCTCTTAATTTTGCTCTTGAGCGGATCAGGTTCTCAATCTGAGCCATAAGGATATTTTCGTCAAACGGTTTAGTAATATAAGCATCCGCACCGGAAGAATATCCGCCAATCTTTTTATCAGAATCACTAAGTGCAGTTAGCAAAATAATAGGGATATGACTACTTATAATATTATTTTTTAACTGATTACAAACTTCGAAGCCATCCATTTGAGGCATCATTACATCACTAATGACAAGATCCGGAAGAACAGTCAATGCTGTCTCAACTCCCTGCCTGCCATTTGGAGCCGTTACGATCCGGTAGTTAGACATGAGCATATTTTTTAGATAAGTTCGCAGCTCAAAATTATCCTCAATAATCAGAATAGTTTCATTGATTGACTTTTCGGTAATGCTCTTTACTTTTGACTGATTCAGTTCAATTTGAATTGATTCATCAAAATGGATGTTCGCTTCCTTATCCTTTTGATTTAGTACCATGTCGAAACTGACCGGGAAATTGATGGTAAAAGTTGACCCTTCATTTGGATTTGATTCCAGGTGAATATTTCCATGATGCAACCTGATGTATTCACTTGCCATATGCAAACCAATTCCTGTTCCGGCAGTATGATGATTTTTGCCTTGAACAAACCGATCGAAAATCAATAGAATATCTTCCTTGGCTATTCCGGGACCATTGTCTGAGAATTCAACGGAGACTCTATCTCCAACGATGGAATCTCCAATAGTGATCCCTTTTTCAGATAAATTTTCGGGGTGATTGGTGGAAACAATAATCCGGATGATTCCATTCTCGCTGGTAAATTTCATGGCATTGGAAAGAATATTAAAAAATATCTTCTCCACCTTATCCGGATCAATACATAGGTCCAATTTATCAGACTCTGCGCTGAAAGTCAGTAGAATATTCTTATCTCTGGCTTCCATCTCAAAACAATGAATCACCTCCTTACACAAAGAAATCAGATCGGTCATGACAGGTTGAAAAACCGCCTTACCTGACTCTATTTTGTGAACATCAATGACCTGGTTAATCAAGCGAAGTAAACGGTTTGAATTGCGTTGAATGGTTTTAAGATGCTCTTTTACAATAGTTTCCAAATTAAATTTATCTAACAATTGGTTGATAGGAGAAACAATCAAAGTTAAGGGCGTTCTGAATTCATGTGAGATGTTGGTAAAAAATCGCAATTTCATCTCCTGCAATTGAGCATCAGATTCATGCAATAGCCGTTCCAATAACAACTCTTTTTTAAACCTCTCTCTCTCTGACCTCTTTACGAATGAAATAGATGACGACAACAAGAATGATCAGATAAATGAGATAGGCGTACCAAGAGAACCAGAATGGAGGTGAAATGGTGATTCGAATAGAAGTTGGAACTTTGCTCCAAACATTGTCATTGTTGCATGCCATTACTTCGAAGGTGTATCTACCCGGGGGGATTTTGGTGAAAGTCGCGTAATTCTGGTTACCGGCTTCAATCCAATTGTTATCATAATTTACCAGGCGATATTTGAAGTTATTTTTATTGGGAAGGACAAAATTATTGGCAACGAAATTGAAAGTAAGCGAATTTTGATGGTAAGAGAGTTTTATTGCAGAGGCTGCCATAATTGACTCTTCCAAAGGAGAATCTTTTGAATGGATGTCAACAAGTTTGTTGTTAATACTTAATGAAGTCAGTATCACTTTGGGTGGCACAGGGTTCGCTTTCATTTTATCAGGTGAAAAAAGGATAAAGCCTTTTGTGTCACCAAAAAGGATCTCTCCTTTAGAAGATAAGAAGTGAGAGCCTGGGTTAAATTGATTTCCCAGCAATTCATCATTCCGGTCAAAATTCCTCACTTTAGTCAGATTTGGATCAATACAACTGATGCCATTTTCGGTACTAATCCACAATATTCCATTGCTATCTTCCTCAATTCCATAAACATCATTGCCAATAAGTCCATCCTTGATCTGGAAAGTTTTTAACAAATGTTCTTTGGGGTTAAAAACCAGAAGCCCTCTTCCGCTTGTTCCGATCCAGATGTTTGCCCTTTTATCCTCCTTTAAACAGAGGATTTCATCATTTCTTACAGGATCATATGTATTTCTCTTGTTTATGTATCTTGTAAATTTTCCTGATAAAGGATCCAAGCGGTTTAAACCATTGTTGGTACCAATCCATAAGCTCTTGTCTTTTGATACTTCAATAGCCCTGATGCTATTGCTTGAAATCGATAAGGAATCGTTAGAGGCAGTGGGAAATTGTCTTAACTTTCCAGTGATATCGTTTAAATGGTACAAACCTGTTCCAAAAGTTCCAATCCAAATACCACTGTCAGATTTGGCAAGAGCATAAATACTTATCCGAGAATCATTGAGTTTTTTAAATCGATGCAGAACAGTTTCATTTTTCTTTTGATACCACAACCCATCTAAAAAGGTTCCGATCCAAAGAGTTTCTGCCTTTCGGTCGTAAAGTAGCGACTTAATATTTTCAATTTTCTTGCCATTATCAGTTTGGATTGGAATATTTATCATTTTATTGGTCGGACGATCCAATTTATTCAGATTTCCAAATTCAGTTCCAACCAAAATGGTTCCGTCATTTTTTTCGGTGAAGGAGCTTACGAATTCATCGTCAAGATCTGTGTTAGTCCGCTCCTTTCCTGAATGTACAAATCTGTTGTCAACGTTTGATTGGTAAGCAAGTCCACCCGACCAGGTTCCAATCCAAACGCCATTCTTAGAATCACGAAAGATCTTGTAAATACTGGCATAAGGAATGCCGGAAACCTCATGGGGCAGAATATTGTATATTTTTTCATGTTCAATGATGGAGATTCCTTTGTAGGTTGCAATCCACATTCTGCCTGATTCATCTTTGTAGATATCCCTAATCCTGTTGTGATGAATTCGATTTTGATCATCCGGATTACTGCCATAATGTTTGACAATCTTGCCATCCATGGAAGTACAATCGAGACCGGTCAAACTGTAACCAATCCAAACTGTTTCCTGATCTACAAATATTTTTCGGATGGCATCATTGCGATGGTGGCAAAAAGTTCGAGCCATTTTGGTGGTTGTATTATACAGCCAAACAGTTCCTTCAGAACCGCCAATCCATATATTGCCTTTAAAATCAGTTGCAGCAGCCACAAAATTTTCGTGAAGTGTCTGATCAGCAAAAATATTCTCAAATTTATTGGTTTCAAGATTTAACCTTCCTAGCATGATTGAACTCAAAAAATAGAGATTTTTACCCTCCCCCTGAAAAATATCATATACATTGTTTCCAAACAATTCGCCCGATTCGTCCTGAAATTTCTTACGGACAAACTGGTCTTTACTGTGGTCATAAACTGATAATCCATAAGCAGTTCCAATCCAAAGCGTTCCATTTCTATCGTTGAAAATTGTTCGTATTGAATTGCTTGTTATGGAGGTAGAATCTGATGGATCGCGTGTGAATTTTTGAACTTCGGCAGTATTATAACGGTACAACCCATGAATGGTCCCAAACCAGATAAAACCGTAACGATCCTCTCCAATAGAATTAATGGATCCATAAGTAAACCCACCAATAGGGGAAATTCTCCGAAATGAGAAGTCCGGACTCTCAATATTAGACCCTAGGGTCCGGACGGAAAAAACGAAAAACATTGAAAGCGCGAATAGCAACGATTTCATAATAATCTATAGGGAAATGGATCAGCTAATTAAAAATTCAACGCCAAAAATACCTTCGAAAGGTAAGCATTTTATGTAATGTCATATAAGTTATCCGTCAAATTGACCGATAACTTAAATTCTGACCTGATATTTATAAAAACAGACTCAAAAATTATAAATTATCGTTGTAAAGGGATGTAAATTGGCTATCTATTAAACTGATTCTTGCAATTAAACTTATTTTGACATGCTTTGCCATTTTTTACAGATGAACATTGGGACATATTTTCCGCACAATGAATCTGCACAATATTCTGATTAAACTAGATTGACTCAAATTTAAAACCAAACAAAATTATGAAAAGAAGAGGAAAAATGTGGACATTTTTCGTCAGGTCGACTACCTTAATGTTTAGGGTTATTGGCTTGAATGCAACTATGATCTCGTTGATGATCGCTCTTAATTTGCCTGCAAATGTTGCGACTGCTAAAGTTTCTGAACCGTCAGCAGCTTCGCAACAAAAAAAGATAACCGGAAAAATAACGGATGAGAAAGGAGTTTCCCTGCCGGGAGTAAGCATCGTTGTAAAAGGTACGACAACAGGCGTAACTACCGGTGCAGATGGATCCTACTCTATCGAACTATCCAACTCTAACAGCATTCTGGTATTCTCCTTTATTGGATTTACAACCAAAGAGGCTTCTGCAAAAAATCAGACAATACTCAATGTCGTATTGGCGGAGGATGTAAAGAATATTGATGAAGTAGTCATCGTGGCTTATGGAACACAAAAGAAATCACATTTGACAGGATCAGTGGCAACCTTAAAGAGTGAAGGGTTGGATGAAATCCCGGTTTCAGGTGTAACTCAGGCACTACAGGGGAAACTTGCGGGCGTGACGGTTCAGCAGTTGGACCCAATGGCCGGAGAAGCTGCAGTAATTAGGGTACGCGGTATGGGATCCATCAGTGCCGCCTCTTCACCATTGGTTGTTGTCGATGGCTTTCCAATACCTGATGGATTGTCATCTGTAAGTATGGGAAATGTTGAATCTATTGAAGTATTGAAAGACGCTGCTTCCGCAGCTATGTATGGCTCTCGTGCATCGGGAGGTGTCATCCTGGTCACCACGAAGAGTGGAACTACCTCGAAACCAAAATACAACTTCAAAATGTATACGGGTCCGCGGACTGCTTTAAAACTTCCAAAAATTTTAGACAATGATCAATATGTCCAACTTCAATACGATGAAGCTGCCATGCGGACGCTGGATCCAACGGTCGATGGAACGACAGCTACAATGAGGTTTAACTTATCGACCGATGCCGACAAAGCTGCCTGGTTGCTGACAAAATACTATCTGGATCAACCTACAGACTGGGTAAAAGAGGTCATGCGCGAACAGGGTTCTATCCAAAATTACCAATTGAGCGCTACAGGTGGAAATAAGGATATAAAGTATTTCATATCAGGAAACTACAACCGTGAAGATGGTATCGCGAAATATAGCAGTTACAATAAATATAATTTCCTTGCCAAAGTTGATATCAATTTATCCAAGAATGTGACAGTTGGGTTTAACCTCTCTCCAACATATAGCATTCAAACAAAACCTGCTGTTGGGCTCTCGGAAGTTGCCCGAAGTTCATCCTGGCTGCCTGTGCGGCACAATGCCGCGACTGCAGCTTTAACAGGAAAAATTGTTGGAGATTATGCAATGGCTGGGGATTTCTCTGCAGTAAACATTTCCGGTATTGGATTAAACGGAGAAATCTGGGATATTCCAAGCGCCAGTCTTTCCGGATCATCCGCGCAGAACCCTACTTCCATCAATGAACGCACAGATATTAGAACTGATGATTATCGTTTGCAAAGTAATGCATATATGACAATTAACCTGATGAAGGGTTTACAGTTCAAAACATCAGGTGGTGCCTATGTGCAGTACAAGGAATACAATAACAAGCAAAAGACCTCAGCTTCCAAATCAGGAAATCCGAATACACTTTCACGTCAAACGACCTTGCACTCAGAAATGCTGTCGGAAAACACATTGAACTACAACAAAAAAGTGGGCAACCATGAATTTTCAGGATTACTGGGATTTACTTTGCAGAAGACCACTGATAAGAATAACCAAATAGTAGGAACCGGTTTCCCTAATGATGATATGCTGTCATTCAATTTGGCCTCTGCCTTGATTATGGACAGCCCATCCGTTAATGGAACAACTTCCTTCTATTATACAGAAGCTTTGATGTCCTATATTGGTCGTATAACTTATGCATACAAAGGGAAATATTTGTTTTCTGCAAGTTTACGTGCAGATGGTAGTTCAAAATTTGCAGAAGGTCATAAGTGGGGATCATTCCCAGCTGCTTCCTTAGGTTGGCGTGCTTCCGAAGAAAAATTCCTGAAGAAATATGATTGGCTGACCAACCTTAAATTGCGTGCAAGTTATGGCTTAACAGGAAACAACAATATTCCTCAATACTCCTATTTGAATGCCCTCAATACTTCAAATTATGTAACAGGTTCAGGCAATGGAACATTGGTACCCGGAATGGCGGCTTCTGATGCATTCATTGGCAATCCCAACATTACCTGGGAGCAAACCGAGGAGGAAAATTTCGGTATCGATTTAGGCTTATTCAAAAACAGAATCAACATTTCAGCCGAATACTATACGGCGAACACCATCCAATTGCTGCTTCAGCAACCTGCCATGTACATTACCGGACATCAGACATTCTGGAACAATATTGGTAAGGTAAACAATAAAGGCCTTGAAATTGAATTAAGTACTATTAATGTTAACACAAAAGGTTTTGTTTGGAAAACTACAGCCAATCTCTCCACCAACAAGAACAAACTTTTAAGCTATGGTGACAAAACCTACCAGGATAACTTCGGCGAAAGATCGGAAGTGTACAGGGCAATTGTCGGTCAGCCATCTATTCAATATTATGGATACAAGAGTGATGGCGTGTACACATCTTTCGAACAAGTAGCTGCTGCAAAAGCAATTAAGGATCAAAATGGAGCATCATTTATCTACACCAAATTTCCTCCGCTTGTGGGTGGATTAAGGGTTGTAAATACTAATGGGGACAATACCATAGATCCGAATGATCGCGTAATTCTCGGATCACCATTTCCTGATTTCACCTATGGAATTACCAACACATTTTCTTACAAAGGATTCGATTTAAGTTTCCTAATTCAGGGAGTTCAGGGGGGTAAAATTATTGACGGAAACATGAACTACAATGAAACGCTGCGTACAACTGCAGCTTATCTTGCCAATCGTTGGGTAAGTCCATCCTTTCCCGGAGACAGCAAAACAACCTTCGATAAGACGACTTCAGGCGGTGATCTTTGCTTAACAGATTACGTCATGCAGGATGCTTCATACGCCGCTTTGCGTGATATGACACTCGGGTACAAAGTGCCTGACCGCCTATCAAAAATGCTAAAAATGAGTAGCGTAAGAGTTTATTGTTCTGCTTCTAACCTGGTTTATCTGATGGGTTCTGATTACAAAGGGATCAATCCTGAAACCAGATTTACAACCGGACCCTACTCAAGTGCCTTCCCATTGGTTTCAGGATACCAGCGTGGTACTTTTCCGCTAAGCAGGTCATTTATTATGGGAATTGACATTAACTTCTAACATTATAACGATTAATTGACCATGAAAAATAAAATTTCAAACATCATCACTTTACTGATACTGTTCTCAATTACAGCATGTCAGGATCTGATAATGGACACTCCGCAATCGAAATTGGTTCAGGATGGCTTCTTCAACAGTCCGATGACCATTAATGAAGGTATTATCGGCTGTTATGCCGGAATGGCTAATGTTCTCACAGACGAATGGAGATATACCGAAAACAGAAGTGACAATGGCTGTGTGAATAGTACCGGTACCGGTTCAGCACCAAGAGTTGACCTGACGGACATAAAATTCTTTCGTACGCCAACAAGTCAGCCGACATTGTACAATTTTTGGTATAAATACTTTCAGAATATCATGAATGTCAATGCGATTCTTCCTTCTGTTGCGGTTGGTCAGCCTTTCGTTACAACAGAGGCGCAACGTTCTCAGTACGAAGGTGAACTATTATTCATACGTGGATATCACTATTTTACACTTGTAGGCTTATGGGGTGATATGTTTAAAATCACAAAGGTGGTTACCTTGGATGAAGCAAAAACCTATACTCGCAGTCCGGTAGCAGAGATTTACAACGACATCATCATCCCGGATTTAACCAAAGCCGCTGCTCAGTTACCCTCTTCCTATTCCTCTTCTTCAGATCAGGGAAGGGTTACCAAATGGGCTGCCAAAGGTATGTTGGCCAAAGCTTATCTGACACTTGGAGGAACAGCCAATTTGGCAACTGCGAAAAGCTTACTGGAGGAAATCATCAATTCCAATCAATACAATCTGCTAACAACCGGTATCACAGTAGCCGGTGCTACGCTAAGTCCATATGCAAGCATTTTTGATATCTCCAACGAGTTGAACAAGGAGATCATATTTGCAGTCCGCTATATGGGAGGGTCTGCAGGAATTGGTTCCCCTTACTGGACTCTGTTTGCACCGGATGGTACCGCCAATTTATTTCTAAAAATCGGAACTCCCGGTGGGCACCTTAATCCAACACCTGAACTGACTAAGCTCTTTATGGCTGATCCACTGGACAAACGTACAGATGCTTGTTTCAGAATTTACGTAAAGAACAAGACAACAACTATTTACTATCCATCAAAATACATTGATCCTAATATGACGCAGGCTAACCAGTCTGAAAATGACTGGATCGTTCTCCGCTATGCTGATGTTGTTTTGTTACACGCGGAAATTATGGCTCAGGATGGTAATTTTGCCGGTGCTCATAACGATGTTAATAAGATCAGGGTCAGAGCAGGAGTAGCACCTTTGGCAGCATTTACATCGCCAACCACAGCTCTTGATGCTATTTACAAAGAAAGGCGTCTTGAATTTGCTTTTGAAGACCAGCGGTGGTTCGACCTTTTGCGAATGAATGTTTCTTATGGTGATCCGGAAAAAGCTATTACTATTCTGAAAAACAGCGTTTTTGTTACAGACTGGGCCGTTTTGTATTCATTGTACAACCCTATTGTTCCGCCAACTCAAAATTACTTTAAGACGAGTCGCTTGTTGTTACCGATTCCGCAACAGGAAATCGATTCAAATGACAAGCTGAAAATACCTCAAAATGCAGATTATTAATTGTTAAAAAATGCAGATTATGAAACGAATGGAAAATATTTTTTTGATACTGGTTCTTGTTTGTGGAATTGCTTTAAACTCTTGCACAAAGGATCCTTCAGCGGTTGTAACGCTAAAAACACTTGATGAATATATTGCTGAATTCAAGCCTTTCGTGAACGCCGAATTAACGTTTGCAAGAGGGAGAAAAGTTGGATACGACAAAGATGATTACTCAGCAACTCTTAATGCGGTAACTGCTACTGCTTTTGTAACCATCCAAAAAGCCTATCTGACAGCTTTGGTTGCTGATTCGCTGGTACTGGTAAATCCAACGTTGACAATTCCTCAAATTGTTGCTGGAAATCAAGCCCTTGGGACTCCGGGTAAAGCATTTTGGACAGGAATAAATTTATGCGATAAACGTCCGCTAAATGATGCAATAACTACTGCTAATACTTTAAATAACAGCATTATAGCAGGCACCGCTATTGGCAATGTTTCTTTAACAGCCAAAGCCGATTTTACCTTAGCGATAAAAAATGCCACCACTACGCGGGATGCATCAACCACAACTATTGATCGGCAGATTACTGAAGCAATTGACAAACTCAAAATTGCATCATCAGCATTTAGTTCTGCTGTAATTAAATAATAATCTTATTATGTCAAGAAATTTTTCTGTTCAAAAAGTGAATCTAAGTCTGGCACTGATAGGTTTGGCATCATTCCCGATTTATGCCGGAAATTCAAAGGAAAAACCGTTGAGGCCAAATATATTATTTATCGCAGTTGATGATCTTAAACCTACGGCTGGTGCCTATGGCGACAAACTGGCTAAAACTCCCGGGATGGATCGCCTGGCCAAAGAGGGAATTGTATTTACCAGCAGCTACTGCCAGCAAGCCATTTGTGCAGCCACGAGAGCCAGTATTATGACTGGTATGAGGCCAGACAGAACCCGAATCTGGGATCTAATTACGGACTTTCGGCAGGTTAATCCGAACGTGGTTACGATGCCCCAATATTTCAAATCTATGGGCTACGAAACGGCTGCCATGGGTAAGATCTATCACATGGGAAGTGCCGGCCCAGGCCATGATGCCCCATCATGGAGCATTCCTTACCGGGATCCAAAGTGCAAAACCTATGTTCTCCCGGGTGCAACAAATGATCGGGGAAAAGGAGCTGCTACCGAATGTGCAGATGTTCCTGATGAAACTTACCACGATGGTAAAATGACCGGAATGGCCATCCAGCTGATGGATAGCCTTAGCAAAGGTGACAAACCATTTTTTCTGGCTGTCGGATTTCTGAAACCCCATCTTCCTTTTGTCTCCCCAAAAAAATACTGGGATTTATATGACAGAAATAAATTTGAAGTTGCTCCTTTCCAAAAGAAGGCAGCAAACAGTCCGGATATTGCCTATCATGTTTCCGGTGAGCTAAAAAGCTATACAGATATTCCTCAATTTGACAGTTATTCAGAAAAGGAATTGGATCATTTGCCTGTGGCCAAGCAAAAGGAATTGCTTCATGGGTATTATGCGGCCATGTCTTATACCGATACTCAAATCATGCAATTACTTAATGAACTTGATCGCTTGAAAATACGTGAAAATACGATCATCGTTCTGTGGGGCGACCATGGATGGCATCTGGGCGATCACGGATTGTGGAACAAACACACGGATTTCGAACAGGCAACGCATACACTATTGATGATGAGCGTTCCCGGTTCAAAACCAGGGATCAGGCCTGTTACCTTATGCGAATTTACTGATGTATATCCGACACTTTGCGAATTAATCAAAGTGCCCGCACCCAAATACCTGGATGGCATTAGTCTGGTACCTGCCATTAATAATCCTGATTCAAAATTGCGGGAATATGCCTTTAGCCAATATCCACGTGAAGGTGCCAAAGTAATGGGCTATACAATCCGTACCGAAAGGTTCCGTTACACCGAATGGATGAATAACAGCTTCAGGACGAACATGCCCTATGACAAGAAAAATGTCATGGCCCGCGAAATGTATGATTATGAGAAGGATCCGCTTGAGAAAGTAAGTATCGTTGACAAACCTGAATACAAACAGGATCAGCTGAAAATGGAGAAGCTATTCCAGGAAAGTATGCAACGTGAGTACAAGAGCTCTGTCGAATATGGCAAATTAGCCGATTTCAAAGCTCCAATCCCTGTAGGTTCAGATACGAAGAAAGGGAAAAAAGGCAAAGCGAAAAGTGAAGATTGAATACCCGCCAAATTTTGTCCTGAATTTTTGAATTTAAACTGAATAGCCATTAATATCCAATCAGAGTATCCTTAGAGTAATCGAATTTGCCTGTCTTTTAGTAGCTTTTTTGGCAGGAATTTATTCATAAACTTTGTCTAAAGGATCTCTGATTGGAAAATGGATGAAGTTTTATCAATAACAAAATCTTTATCTTTCAGAACATATTTTCTTGTAAAATAATTTGTGGTAAATGCAGATATAACATATTCTCCAAGAATAATTCTGACCAAAAATGAACAAATTCATTACCTCACTGGGTATTGTGGCTCAATTTGGGCTAAACCTTTCTTCGCTGGAAGCGCAGGAAAAGAAAATGAATGTCCTCTTCATCGCCGTCGATGATCTGAAACCGATTCTCGGCTGTTATGGTGACAAACTGGTTAAAACACCAAATATAGACCGTCTTGCTGCCAGAGGTACTGTTTTTTTGCAGAATTATTGCCAGCAGGCGGTTTCAGGGCCAACCCGGGCAAGTTTATTGACAGGGATGCGTCCGGATTATACGCGGGTTTGGGATTTGAAAACGAAGATGCGAGATATCAACCCCGATATTGTTTCCATTCCTCAGTACTTCATTTCAAATGGCTATCAGACTGCCGGTATCGGTAAAATTTTCGATTCACGGTGTGTGGATGATGAACTCGACAAACCCTCCTGGAGCATACCATATTTCAAAAAATCAGACAAATATTATCCGGTCTCTACCGGAATTCCGGAAGGTCAATATCAAAAACCTGAAACAAAGGCATTGTTCAAGAAATACAATGCAGAAGGCCAGGCCAAAGGATTGAAGGGAAAGGAACTAAACGACTATGTTGGAAAATTTGTCAAACCGTCTGTCGAATGTGTGGATGTTCCAGACAATGCCTACCAGGACGGTGCCAACACTTTACAAGCCAAAGACATCCTGGCAAGATTAGCCAAGGAAGGCAAACCGTTTTTCTTCGGAGTTGGATTGACGAAGCCTCATTTACCCTTCGTTGCACCAAAAAAGTACTGGGATTTGTACAGGAGAGATGAGATGCCTCTCGCTCCGTTTCAACAAAAAGCCTTAAACAGTCCGGATCTTGCCTACCATACTTCAGCTGAATTGTATGCCTATTCGGACATTCCGGAAATATCTTCGTTCTCAGACCAAAAAGTTGGTTTGGATTTACCGATAGACAAACAAAAAGAGTTGATACACGGGTATTATGCGGCAACTTCCTACACCGATGCGCAAGTTGGAATACTTTTGAATACATTGGATTCGCTTGGATTATCAAAAAATACCATCATCGTACTTTGGGGTGACCATGGTTGGCACCTGGGCGACCATAATTTGTGGTGCAAACACACCAATTTCGAACAAGCCACTCATGCCCCACTTTTGGTTTCATCTCCTGATATCAAACCTTCAAAAACCAAGTCTCCATCCGAATTTGTTGATATATTTCCGACTCTTTGCGAATTGACAGGCATTTCAATTCCTGCTTATCTGGATGGAAAGAGCCTGGTTCCGGTGATGAAAAATCCCTTTGTTTCTGTAAAAGAGTTTTCCGTTAGTCAATACCCAAGGACCTTGAATAAATTGGATACTGAACGCCTCGGATGGTCCGACGGACAATTTATGGGTTATTCGATCCGAACTGCTCAATATCGTTATACCCTCTGGATGAAAGACAGTTACAGAAGCTTCAAACCTTTTAGTCCTGATTTAGTCGTTGCGACCGAACTGTATGATTACAAAAAAGACCCAAATGAGACAGTAAATGTTGTCGATGAAAAGGGCTACAATTCTGTTGCCAAAGATTTAAACAGCAAAATGCTCCAATTTTTAAAATCCAAACGAAACAATATTGACTAATGGTTCATTCTGAGTTAAAATTTGCTGGTTTATTTGTGATTCTGCAATTCATTGCTGTTCACTTGGTTTCTGCAAATTGTATCTCAAAGATGGATCATGCGAAGCGAGGCTTCACAGATCAAATGATTGGCGAGGTGATTGCTTTGGAAAGAGATTATGTAATCAGCAAGGCCAACGGATTGTTAAAGAAAAATCCTGTGACCATTACAGCTTTCACTTGCCAAAGGAGTGTGGGAACAAAGCATGATTATTACTCTGAAGGACCCTATTGGTGGCCCGATCCCAAAAATCCGGGTGGTCCTTACATCCGGAAAGATGGACAAAAGAATCCTGACTTATTTCTGGACCATGAATCGGCGCTTGGGAAAATGTCATGGACGGTCAGCACGCTGACATCAGCCTATTTGTTAACTGGTGAAGAAAAATATGTAAGGGCTGTGCATCCACATTTGATGGCATGGATGGTGGATACGGCAACCATGATGAATCCCAATTTTTTGTATGCTGAGGCTCTTTCAGGCATTAACAATGGCAGGGGCGCAGGAATCCTGGATGGTGCTCCACTGATTGATGTGGCCAGGTCAGTTCAAATATTGGAGCAATCCCCTCTGGTAGATGCCAAAATTATCGTAAAGTATAAAGAATGGTTCAGGAAATTGCTGGAATGGATAACCACGCACCCAAACGGTATTCATGAGATGAATGCGAAAAACAACCATGGTTCGTGGTGGCATACCCAGGTGGCTGCATATTCTTCACTCCTCGGTGATCATAAGAAGTTGGACTTTTGCCGGAATCAATTCAAAAATATCCTCATTACCAATCAAATGTCTGAAATAGGAAGTTTCCCATTGGAATTGGCCAGAACCAGGCCATTTTCCTACTCCCTTTTCAATCTTGACGCACTTACTACTTTGGCAACTATTGCTTCAGATCCAGACAATGATTTGTGGAATTTTGAGCTTCCCGATGGACGAGGAATTAAAAAAGGATTGGATTTCATGATGCCTTTTGTTAAGAATCCTGAAGAATGGCCCTATGGAAAAGATATATCTCGTTGGGAAGATCAACCCGGACCACGTCCGTTCATGCTCTACGCTGCACTGTCACTAGGGAGCAACGAATGGTTCGAGATATGGAAGGCAAAAAACGCTCAATCTCTGAAAAAACAAGGAGGAAAGGATCAATTCCTGCAGAATAGATTGCTCTGGTTAGGGTTGGAAGATCCGCTTCTTGCGAAAACCAAGAATAACAAGACTTCCTCCGTTTTTCATTTAGGGCCGACCATGGAAACCACATCCAACCGGCAACTACAGTCAAACCAAAATTACACCAAACAATAACGATTAATCTGATGACATCTGTTTTTTTGAAAAAAATGTTCCCATTTGTCTTTTTGCTTTCTTTGTCAGGTGGCATTTTTGCCCAGAAAGAATCAAGCATCCGCGACAATAAAAATTCTTCTTTTTCTGATTCTATTGTAAAGCAAGTAATGGCAATTGAACGGGATAGAACAGTTTCAAGAGCCGATAAATTGCTGAACGAAAAACCCCGCACTGTTACTGCCAGTTCATCACCCCGGAGCGCGGGTGGCAAACACGATTTTTACTCTGAAGGACCTTATTGGTGGCCTGATCCGGCTCATCCTGATGGACCATTTATCCGGAAGGATGGTCTGAGATTTCCGGGTCGCTTCGTGAATCATGATGATGATTTACGAAATTTTTCCTGGATTGTGGGAACACACACTTCTGCATGGATTCTTACCGGGAAAGAGATTTATGTAAAAGCTGCCATGGAACATTTGAAAGCATGGTTGGTGGATACTGCAACGATGATGAACCCTAATATGCTGTATGCTCAGGCTATTCGGGGGGTGAATACCGGACGTGGGACCGGAATCATTGACGCCGGACAGTTGATGGATGTGGCTCAATCAGTACTTATCCTGGAAAAATCTCCTTATGCTTCAGGCAAAGACATTGGGCAGATGAAGGATTGGTTCAAACAATTTATCTCATGGCTTACGACCCATCCTTTTGGCATCGATGAGATGAATGCAAAGAATAATCACGGTTCGTGGTGGCATGCACAAGTGGCATCTTATGCGAGATTGGTGGGAGACGAAAAAGTGCTAAAACTTTGCAGGGAT
>JANYJT010000006.1 GCA_025358395.1 Bacteroidia bacterium | reverse complement strand
TTTTGGATGTTAAATGGTTATTTAAGTCAAGAAAATTTCAAGGAAGGGCATTCAATAAACTATGTCGAAAATAATAGTTTGATATTCAATTAAATAAAATTAAATATTTTTCGTGAATAAGGAAATTTTTAAAACATATCCGCGCAGTTTCAGACGTGGAATTGAGATTTTTGAGAAGGGAAAAACGGAGAAAGGAATAAAGCGGATAGAAAAAAGCATTGAAGCCGGTTTTAAGCCAGGAATCATATTTCTTGATCTCTTGCGTCATACTCCTTCGGTTGATCAAACCATACAAATTTTTTGTTCCGATTATGAAAAGGATTTTGTTAAGGCGACTCTCGATCTGGGCAAAAAATATTACACTGGTACCGACAGGGTTCAATCTTATTCAGATTCTGTCAGGTTTTTTCTTGAGTCGGCCAGAGCAGGAGGAATAGAAGCGTGCAATTACATAGGCAGTATGCGTGAAAAGGGTGAAGGCCTTCCTCTCGATTCAACCAAGGCATTTGAATGGTATGAAAGAGGTGCCGAACGTGGAGACAAGGTGGCGAAATACAATTATGGAAGAGTTTTATATTCAGGTGAAGGTGGTTACAAGGACGCTAACGAAGCAGTTGATTATTGGTATGCCTCTGCAAAGGAAGGCTATTTGCCTGCCATATTTAAGGTAGGGGAGATCTTTGAATTGGGATTAACGGTTCCTGTTAAACTTGAAAAGGCATTTGAATGGTATCTTAAAGCTGCCAATGAGGGATACGAACCTGCCTATCAAAAGGTCGGCCTCTTTCTTTACGAGGGAAAAGGTACCGAACAGAATGTGTCATTAAGTCTTGATTGGTTGAGTAAAATTGATGGAGACGTAACATCTGAAGTTGCCCTTAAGATGGGCAAAATATATCTTTTGGGACTGGGAATTGAAAAGAATTTGGACAAAGCCGGGAAATACCTTGAACAAGCTGTCCACGCTGATTATTCTGAAGCGATTTTTCTCATGGGAAAACTGCACGAGGAGACTAATGAGGATGATTTCATGGAATTGTATCAGAAAGCAGCAGATCGCGGTTTTTCAGAAGCACAGGAAGCTCTGGCCGGTTACTATCTTAAACAGGCTGATTATCATGGAGTTGAAATGTTAATTAAAGCGGCTCTTAATGGAAGTGCTGATGCCATGGTATTAATGGCAAAGCGCTATGAGATCGGCGAAGGAGTAGAAAAAAATATCAAAACTGCAGTCGATTATTATAGAAAGGCTGCCGAAAAAGGAAATCTTGAAGCGCAATATCAATATGCCAGTATTTGTTTGGCTGGCGAATGGATTGAGAGGGACAAATATTCTGCCGGTGACTATTTCAAAAAATCAGCCGAGGCAGGCCACCCCAGGGCATGTTACATATTGGGTCTGCTGCACGAAAAAGGGGAAACTTATTGGTCAGATAAAGACAAAGCCTTTGATTGGTATTTGAAGGCAGCAGAGAAAGGTGTACCAGGTGCCATGTTTAAGACCGCTGTATATCTGGAGAATGGCGTAAAAGTCGAAAAAAATCTGAGTGAGGCCTTGAAATGGTACAGAATGGCTTCTTCTGCCGGTTATGCCAAGGCGGCTTTCAATCTGGCAGTATTATTTGAGACAGGACAGGGTTGCGAGGTTGACCCGATAAAATCTATTGAACAATATGAAGTAGCTGCGAATGGTGGGATTGCCGAGGCTATGAACAACCTTGGAAATGTTTACCATCAAGGGAAGGGCGTAAAAGCAGATCCTCAGGAAGCCTTTAAATGGTATTCCCGGGCCGATGAATCAGGATTCATGTTGGGAGCATACAATTTAGGGGTCATGTGGTACTTCGGTGAGACGGGTGAAAAGAACCTGCAAAAGGCCTATTTCTATTTCAAGAAAGCGGCCGATAAAAATTATCCTCAGGCACAGTACAATTTGGCGGGTATGTTGTATTATGGGGAAGGAGTGGAGGAAAACAAAAAGTTAGCCATGGAGTTTTTCCGAAAATCAGCCGAAAATGGTTTTGCTGCTGCCTGGATTAGTTTGGCAGAGTTTTTCGTCTCCGGTGATGTAGTTGACAAAGACATAGAAAAGGCAATTGAATTTTTCAATCTTGCTTCTGATCATGGTTTAGGAGAGGCAGACTTTCTGCTTTCCAAAATTTACGAATCAGAAGAAGGTTATAAAGATCCAGTTAAACAAAGTCAATGCCTTACCCGATCTGTGAGCAGAGGCTTTCAACCGGAGGAAGGATAAAGGATAGAGGATAAGGTGGGATTTGTTCGGAATCAACACCTACCTTAGTTAGTATTAGAAGTTAAAGTTAGAGCGCCGCGATTTTGATCGCGGCGTTTTAACTTTATACTTTTGACTTTATCCTTTATCCTTTTCCTCAATCCAAATCCGGGCATTTACGAAAGCTTCTATCCAAGGTGTGATCTGGTCTGCTTTTCGCTCCGACGAATAGTAAGCCCACTGCCATGGATAGACCGATCTTTCCAAATGGGGCATCATGGCAAGGTGCCGACCGTTCTCTGAACAAATAGCGGCTGTTTCATAATCGGATCCGTTGGGATTACCCGGATAATTTGCGAAGGAATACTTAACCGGGATCTGGTACTGATCTTCGCCTTCCGGAATTGAAAACTTGCCTTCGCCATGAGCGACCCAAATTCCAAGTTTTTTTCCTGATAAGGATTTAAGCATAATTGAATCATTGTCAAGGATATCTACGTTGAGAAAAGCAGATTCGAATTTATGGGATTCGTTGTGAAGCATCTTAATTTTCTTCTTCTTCTCCGGATATATCAAATCCAGGGCAATCATTAGCTGGCATCCATTGCAAACTCCCAGACTTAGGGTATCGTCTCTCTTATAAAACTGATCCAGGGCTGCTTTAGCCCGCTCATTGTATTTAAATGCACCAGCCCAACCTATGGCTGAGCCCAAAACATCCGAATTTGAGAATCCTCCGACGAATACGATCATGCTGATATCCTCCAGCGATTCGCGACCAGATATAAGATCTGTCATGTGCACATCTTTGACATCAAACCCGGCAAGATAAAGGCTCCATGCCATTTCGCGGTCGCCGTTGACTCCTTTCTCTCTTATAATGGCCGCTTTGACTCCAGTTTGCACCCTACGCTTGGGATCAATGTTCACAGAACTGTAATCTCCCCGGAAATCCCCGAAATTGAAGGAAAGACTATTTAATTTATAATTGGTCAAACGGCTAAATGCCAGAACTTTTCCGCATTGTTTTTGATCAAGCAGATAAGAAGGCTTAACCCAGTTTTCACGTAGTTTATCAATGTCGAAATCGTACTCCTCCAGGAAATTCTTTACCCTGATTTCCCTTCTCCGAGAAGGCTTTCCTATCAATTGGCATTTTACGTTGCTTTGTTCAAATAATTTTTCAAGAGCCAATGAATTGGACGTCTGAACTATAACTCCTGGGTTTTCGCTAAACAATAGTTTTATAATGTCATGTTCAACAATAGGGGATAAATCAACATCAATTCCTCCTAAAGTTTGTGCAAAACACATTTCCAATAATGTAACTATCAGTCCTCCAGATGATATATCGTGACCAGCAACAATATATCCTGAATTAATTGCTTCCTGCAATGTATCAAAAGCAGTTGCGAAGAAGGCAGGATCGGAAATGAAAGGAGTCTCTTCTCCCAACCTGGATAGAATCTGTCCCAGAGAACTACCCCCCAATGCCTTTTTTGATTGAGAGAAATCAATGTAATAAAGTGGCTTGGTGGAATCATTGATAAGTACTGGTTCCACTATCCTTTTAAGATCGGAAACTTCACCAGAAGCGGAAATTATAACAGTTCCGGGTGCGTAAACCACCTCATCCTTGTACTTTTGGGTCATTGAAAGCGAATCTTTTCCGGTCGGAATATTGATTCCCAAAGCGCAAGCAAAATCCGAAGCAGCCTGTACAGCTTGATATAACCTCGCATTTTCACCTATGTTTTTTGCAGGCCACATCCAGTTGGCTGAAAGAGACACTCCTTTTAACCCATGTGTCAGAGGAGCCCAAACAATATTTGTAAGTGCTTCAGCTATTGAGAGAATTGATCCATTTGAAGGATTAATTAATCCGGCAGCCGGTGCATGCCCAAGTGAGGTGGCAATTCCTTTGATCCCTTGATAATCAATGGCTACAGCACCTAAGTTATTCAAAGGAAGTTGTAATTCGCCTGCACATTGTTGTTTGGCAATTCTTCCGGTGACTGAGCGATCCACCTTATTCGTTAGCCAGTCTTTGCACCCAACCGATTCAAGTTGCAAAATCTGTTCTAAATAATTGTTTATTAAATTTTTAGAATAGGCTATTTTCAGATATTTTAGATCAGGTGTTCGATCTTCCAATACAGTTTTAGGTGGTTTTCCGAAAAGGGTAGCTAGCTCCATATCGATGGGCTGTTCACCATTTTTTCGGTTAAGAAACGTAAATTTGTGATCACCAGTTGTTTCACCAATGACATAAAAAGGGGATCTTTCACGCTCTGCAATGCGACGAATCCACTCAAGATTCTCTTTACCGGTCACAAAGCCCATGCGTTCCTGTGATTCATTCCCTACAATTTCTTTGGCAGAAAGTGTAGGGTCTCCAACCGGAAGCATGTCAATAAATATCTGACCACCAGTTTCTTCAACCAGTTCTGAAAGGCAGTTGAGATGACCGCCTGCGCCATGATCGTGAATAGACACAATAGGATTTTTTCCGGATTCTGCTAATGCGCGAATGGTATTATATGCTCTTTTTTGCATTTCAGGATTGGCTCGCTGAACTGCATTCAATTCAATGTGGCTTTCAAAAGCTCCAGTATCAACTGAGGAAACAGCGCCTCCTCCCATGCCAATCCGATAATTATCGCCGCCTAACAAGACCACACTTTCTCCGGTCAGCGGTTTACCTTTCAAACTATCTTCCCTGCGGGCATATCCTATGCCACCAGCCTGCATGATTACCTTGTCGTAACCATATTTTTTCTGATGCTCGGCATGTTCAAAAGTAAGGACAGAGCCATTAATCAAAGGCTGACCAAATTTATTACCGAAATCAGATGCTCCATTAGAAGCTTTAATTAAAAGCTCTTCCGGATTATGATACAGCCATTTGCGAGGCAATAAATTACTTTCCCAAGGTCTGCTGTCCCCATCATTTCTTGAATAGGAAGTCATATAAACTGCGGTTCCGGCGATTGGGAAGCTGCCTTTACCTCCGGCCATGCGATCTCTGATTTCGCCCCCCGTTCCGGTAGCTGCGCCGTTGAAAGGTTCGACTGTTGTAGGGAAATTATGCGTTTCTGCCTTTAGCGAAAGTACTGTTTCAATGTCGGTTACCTCAAAAAAGTCTGGTTGATCTGCCGAAGCAGGAGCAAA
>JANYJT010000287.1 GCA_025358395.1 Bacteroidia bacterium | reverse complement strand
TCGTTTTCATTTCCCAATCCCCAGATGATAACTGCCGGATGATTGCGGTGCTGATCGATCATATCCGAGAGCATTTCCCTGGCCTGTGCTTTGTATTTTTCACCACCTAAACCGCCTCTGCACCAGGGAATCTCTTCCCATACCAGGATACCCAAACTGTCACAAAGGTTCAAAACGATCCGTGATTGCTGGTAATGTCCCAGACGGATAAAGTTTACGCCCATCTCTTTCATCATCAGCATCTCCTGACGAATTTGCGACTCACTCATGGCCGCTCCAACATCTGCATGATCTTCATGACGGTGGGTGCCGCGCAGCAGAAGACGGGCGCCATTGAGCATAAATGGTCCCTTTTCTACAAATTCAAAATTGCGGAACCCAAATTTTTCGGAAACGGTTTGAGTACCGGATTCTGAAGAGAGGGTCACCGTTGCAGTATAAAGACTCGGATTTGCAGGTGACCAAAGCATTGGCTTTTTAACCGTGGTAGAAAAAAGGGACTTCAACTCTTTAACGGAATCAATATCCTGCTCTTTGAAACTGATCGTTTTGCCGGATGGATCATCTATCTGCATTTTCAGATGCCCCTTTGAAACGGCGCTTTTATTTGAGAACCTGAGGTTGCAATCCAGTTTCCCTTCCAATCCTTTGGCATCGACAGTAGCATTGGTCAATAGCCGCTCAATAGAAAATGCAGGTGTATAGAGCAGATTAAGATACCTGTATATGCCTCCGTAAACGTTAAAATCGGAGAGGCTTGAAGGGATCATTTCAAGGTCTCTGGAGTTGTCGCATCGAATAGAGATTGGGACTTTCCCTTTAAAAGATGTTGAGACTACTTTGTCCTGGAGGAAATTTTTCACGGCATCGGTTATATCGACCGACCATTCATTGTATCCGCCAACATGCGATCCAACCTTTGTCAGGTAGACATACACATCTGTCTTTTGTCCGGCACCTTCGAAATGAAGGAGAGTACGTCCATTTGCGAAAGGATTGCTGATGTCCACCTGGTTGGTGTACCAGCCGGGTCCCTGGTAATAATTCACGTCAGGATCCACTGCGTCAGTCGCGTTGAAACAGTGGGGTAGGGTGATGCTTTCCCAAAGTGGAACGCTTTCCGGATTTCCCTCTTTTACCGGTCTGACGGCTTCCCATATGCCGCCCAGATCGCTCCGAAGAAATTTCCAATTGTCATTCAGACGAATGGTTGTATTGGATTGAGCAAATAAATGGTTTGAAATACAAAGGGCTAGCAATGCAAGCCAAAAAATCTTTTTTCGTATCATGTTCTTAGTTCTTTGGAGGTCTTTATTATCAAGCTTTTGCGATTTTTATTTTGAAGGTGCATTTTTTAACCAGATAACCGGATGTCTGACAGGTAGATTTCTAATCACTTCCGGATGTTCGGGGTTTGCCGGTAAACTCAGATAGGTTGAAATGTATTGGTCGTTTTTATAAGCCAGGCCGGCAAAAAGTAGGCTTGACTGGCGAGCCGGCCACTCTTCCCATATGTAAATATCCTTGGCAAAAGGCCATTTTGATTTGTCTGCAATAAATGGAAATATGAACTCCATTCCCTTTTTCAAGGTCAGCCCCTTTTCGGTTTTGAAATCGAATAAATTGTCTTCCGGGGTCGATAAAATCTGTGCCAGATTGCACATGGCGTCAATGTTGAAAAGGGAGTAGCCAAAGGGCTTGGTTCGCTTCAGTTCCAAGGGGAAACTGCCATCTTCGGCCATTTGGGATGGTAAAAGAATTGTCTTAAACCGGTCGATACATATTTTTCGAACCTCTTCATTTCCGGCAACCAGTGCCATGGAAGAGGCTGTTACCACCCAGCAAGTGCCATGATTATTTTTGGCATTCATCTCATCGATCAGTCCGATTCCCCGACCGGTGAAACGTCCCCAAATTGCCTGCGCATAGAGCATATTTGGATTCATCCTGGTAAGTGGGTCGACCAACCAGGCATTCAGGTGCTCCAATGCTTTTCCGGCATATTTCCGATTACCTGTGAGTAACCAGGCGGAGGTTAATGTGGCACTCATATCACTGAAACGAATCATGGCATACCTGTGATCTGAAAAATTTTCCGGATTTGTTTGTCCGTCCTTCTGAATGTATGGTCCTCCGGGTTTGGCTGGATCAGGCCACCAATAATCTCCTTCTGAATAAAAATCATTCAAGCCGCCGGCGCTTCGCTTGCATGAAGAAGCCGTAACCGTAACCGGCTTCTCCAGCATCATTTCGTTTGCACGTTTGATGGTTTCTTTTTTTACATTTTCAAGTACTTGTTTCTGGGCATACAAGCCT
>JANYJT010000245.1 GCA_025358395.1 Bacteroidia bacterium | reverse complement strand
CATCATGGTCAGGTTCCTATCGTCGAATGTCATGTGTACTGACTATCAGCAATTCGCTGATAATCTGCGAACAGGTTCGGGTATCATCATTTCGCCCGGATACTCACAGGAAGCCCCATCCGTAAGGGTGGGGTAGTTCACCAGAAAGATATATCATGTTATGGTGACTATATAGTATAACAATGACCAAGCAACAGCACTGGATTTCTTCATATGGTTGCGCATACAACGTGAATTATCACTTTGTATGGTCAACAAAATACCGCAGAAAAGTTCTGATCGGAGATATTGCCGAACGCTTGGAAGAATTGAACAAATCTATCTCCATCGAGAAAGGGTTCGATATTGTAGTTCAAGAGGTTCAACCGGATCATGTCCATTTGTTCATCAGAGCACATCCGAAGTTCGCTCCATCAACTATCACCAAGGTCTTGAAGGGCATTACCGCTAAGAAACTGTTCGAGGAGTTCCCGGAATTACGGTCAAAATTGTGGAAAGATCATCTGTGGAACCCGTCTTATTATATCGGAACCTGTGGGGATTGTTCGAGAGAAGTTGTGATAAAATACATCGAGACGCAGAAGGAAAGATAACGTGCTGAAAGCGTACCAGTACCGATTGTACCCCAAGAAGTCACAGATCACAAAATCTATGGTCAAATAAAATAGCTCCGTGGAAAGTGTGGACTTATGAGTGAACCAATGAATGAAGTAACAAAAAAAATAAAGTCAGCACTTATAAAATCGGGATATCCCTGTAATGAAGTTATGATAATAAGATCTAAGGACGATTGATTTATATGGGATATACAATCGGTCAATTCACAAAAGAGTATAAACGCAAACATGTCCCGAACGTTCGTACAATCGGTGGAATTTATTTCACTGGTTCTCATTATGATATCAGTCCTCGCGTAATGTCAGACTTCGATAGTTGGAACTCGTGGAACTGTAATAGATGTTCACACGATTTTCTTACAAATAAAAAAGAGTCAATAGAAAGATTAAATAAAAACTTACCTATCAGTTATTGTTATATGCAAAGTGATATTATACTTAATTATTTCGAATACGATCATCGCATCCCGGACACAACAATGGCAATGCTCGGGATGAACCGGTACGGTATTGGAACCTGTGCATTATTTGAAGAATGTGATACTGATAATACGAAACCTTTAACATCCTAAAACCCCCACTATATTATAAATTTACTGCGGAGATTAAAATGGGATTAAGCGGATACCAAATATTCGGATTGATAAGTCTTGCATTAGCAGGTCTGATGATGTATTGGTTAAGTTCGCCTAACCCCTCATTAGAATCAGATCCATTAAATTCAGTAGCACTCATTATATTTACATTAGTCTTTTTAGCATCAGGGATCTTCTTGATAGTATTCGGGTATATGTTAACGGATAACGGAGATTAATTATGCCTTTAGATGTGGATTTTGTAGCTAAGCATAGATTACGGTTTATGGCTGGTGTCGGTATAGTTGGATCAATTATAACTGTAGTGAACATCCTGACTTTCGCTAAAGTATGGGAAAGCACATTTAACTTTTATGGGATACCCGCAGTTGTAGTTTATATCGTTCTCCCAATATCATATATCGGAATATGTTGGGGGGTAGGATACATCTATGATAAAAAAGGTTTATGGAAAGCAGAACAACGATTCGGTAACAAAAGTCAGAACGATGAATTTTTAGAAATATGTGATAACGTAAAACTTATCATGAAACATCTTGATATTAAAAAAGAAGAACGCGAGGAATGATTTATGGAACCGTTAGTAACTATTTGTATCCCGACTTACAACTCTTCAAAAACTATTAATAAAACATTACAATCTATAATTTCACAAACCTATCAGAATCTCGAAATAATTATTGTAGATAATAATTCATCTGATGATACTGTAGACCGAGTTAAATTAATTGAAGATTCGAGAATCGAAACATATGTATACCCACAGCATAGTGATGTCGGTGAAGATAACTGGAATCGCTGTTTTAATTATATGACCGGAAAATATGCATCTGTCTTTCATTCAGATGATGTTTATAAACCTTATATGGTCGAAAGACAAATCGAAGCATTAGAAAACAATCCAAATGTATGTGCTGTATTCACGGGTGGAGAATTTATCGATGCTGATTATAATATAATCAAAAGAATCCCGATAGTTGAAGAATACAAAAACCAAAAACCATTAAATCAGCGCGACGTTCTTATCTCAACATTAAATAATGGCAATACATTATTCACACCATCAGCAATGTTTTCAAAAGAAGTATATACCCATTTAGCTCCGTTCAGATATGATATGTTCCGGTATTCTTCGGATTTAGATATGTGGTTACGTGCTGCAAAGTTCAGTCACATAATGGTAATTGACGCGCCACTATTAAGATACCGTATAAGTAGCAGTCAGGGTTCACAAACTATACACGCAAAACGAACATCAGAAGAAGCATTCTTTGTAACTGTAGATTATTATTTAAAACAGTATAATGACATTCCGCAAGATTCAATCGATAAATATGAAATGAGAAGATTAATAGATAAACTCGTTTGTGTAAAATCACAACTTGAACAGTTCGGAACACGATTACCGAAAATGATTAAATGGGGTCTTCAACAAAAAATTGGAGTGAAATAATATGACAACGATTCGTCCTATACTCTATAATGGTAATGGTTATCATATGTTTCTAATTAATGGATGGAATACAAACTATGTTGGATGTGTGACTATATGAAAATCGTTAAAGTAAGTTGTTTTGAATATGACCCGGAACGGTGGGGGTCATTCAGAAGACAATCGCCCGGAGGAAACTGTATATGGGGGAATTACAAGTTTGTATTTAATGAGGATATAGACGAATGTGATTATTGGATTGTCTACGATCAGATCCCGAAAACTGAAACATGCAAGTGTCCGAAAAAGAACACGCTGTTTATAACCGGAGAACCCCCGCACATTGGAGCATATCCAGTTTCATTCTTAAATCAGTTTCATAATATAGTCACATGTGACTGGAAATTATCACGATCACAACTATCAAAATATAATGCAACAGATTATATCCAAGGTCTACCGTGGATCATAAACAAGACTTACGATGAACTTGTATCAATGAAAGAAATCAAGAAACCGAAACTCATGTCATTGATTACATCAAAAAAAGATAAGAAACGATATGATGCTGCAGTAATCTTAAAAGAACATTTTGGCGATCAGTTAGATCTGTATGGAGATGGGATAAACTCGGTCAAAGATAAATGGGATGCATTAGCTCCGTATAAATATAGTATAGTAATGGAAAATGAAAAAGTAAGTGATTATTTTACAGAGAAACTTACTGATTGTTACCTTGCAAAAACATATCCGTTCTATTATGGTTGCAAAAATCTTGGTTATAAAGAATGGAGAAATGCAAGACCTCATGAATACTTTGACTATTCGGCATTTACAGAAATCGATATTAATGATATGGAAACTACTATAGATAAAATAGAGTTTGAACTATCAGCGAATAATTATAACCAAAGTAAATTAGAAGAACCTCGCAATAAATGTTTGAACTACTATAATTTCTATCCATTAGTGATACGACTTATAGAATCAAACCCGTGGTCATATGATCATTCATGCGAGAATAAAACAGAAATAACTATATCAGATAAAGACCGATTCATAAAAGACAAATTAATGTTCTTAAAAAAACTGCGATGGAGTGTATCACAATGGTTAGTTTAAAAGAATTTGCGAAAGAGTTTGTACCTCCGATTGCGGTAAGTACAGCGAAATCAGTATTACACGCTTTAGATAAAACCGCGCGAGATTCCCCTTTTAAGTATCTCCCAAAAAACATTGACCCGGAATGGATTATGGATATTGGTGCAAACGAAGGTCACGTAGCACTATCAGCGTTCCATGCATTTCCGAAAGCAAATATCATATGTTTTGAACCAGTAAGTGAAACATTCAAGATATTAGAAAAAAATATAAACGATTATCATTATTCAGATAAAGAATCAAACCGGAAACGTGATATAACATTATCAAAACTTGCAATATCAAATTTTATCGGAGAAAGTGAAATTAATATCACAACGTTCAGTCCGGCAAACTCATTACTTCCGCAAAGTAAAACATACTCTAATAACAACCCATCAGTTAAAGAATTAAAAACTGAAAAAATAAAAGTAATCACATTAGATAGTTACATCCCAAAACTACGATGTAGAAGAATAGATATTGTAAAAATAGATGTTGAAGGTTTAGAACGTGCTGTAATTAGTGGTGGAAAATCATTTTTTAAAGATTATGTTGATATGATAATCATAGAAATTTCATTTCAAAGAGAACTAAACCAGAATGATCAAGCATATTTAGAAATATTCAATGCATTAGATATATTAGGTTTTAAACTAATCAATATTTACGATGTGAGTAATACTACCTATGATGATCCGAATATCAAAGGTGACTTAATGGTAACACAAATGGATTGTGTATTCAGAAAGAAAGGTAACATAGAATGAGTCCGACAACTGCAATACTGATTAAAATGGCAATCATCTATGTAGCTACGATGCCGTGGTTTCTCGGTCTCTATGTTATATTCAATACAACTATTTTTAAAACAGCAGTAGATATTAATGGAGTTATACTTATCTGTATACTAACTTTATTATCAACATTCTTATATTCAGCGTATCTAAAGGGGGTTGATCGTTATTAAAGCAAAAACTATAGTCCACATTGGAGATATAAATTCAGTATTCTCTGAAGATGATTTAAGATTACTTGCAAAAGATTTTACAGTAATCCCAGTAGGTCTTGACTTAATCGGAAAAAGTTATTTCAGGTTAATGCACTCTGCGCTATTTCAGATATTACCGGGAATTATCTCATCGGACGTTTCTGTAACATGGACTGCAGACATTCATACTGCATATGTAGTAGCAGTTTCAAAAATATTAGATAAACCATCTATTGTAATTGTGGGTGGATATGAAGTTTGTAATATGCCGGAAATCCACTACGGATTACAATCTACAAAAATACGCGGACGTATAACCCGATGGGTTTTACAGAATGCAACTAAAATAATTGTTCCTTCAAATGCATATAAACAGAAAGTCGAAGAACTTGTTGGAGTTGTACCGGAAGTAGTTTACAACAGTTCTGAAATCCCGGAGTATCC
This sequence comes from Bacteroidia bacterium, assembly GCA_025358395.1. The sequence goes on along the minus strand of JANYJT010000245.1, from coordinate 651 downwards.
GTGCGAACCGAAACTACCGGTTGTTGTAATGATTGCCGGGCAGTATGGGAATGCGGACGACTTCATGGCATTGAAAGGTCTTATAACTTACGATGCTATTGCAAAAGCCATGCCGCACATATCATTCTACTTAATCGGGAATGTAGATGATGATATAAAACAAAGATGTAACAGTATAACAGTCCTCGGTCGAAAAAACCGTGAAGAAATTGCAGCGATACTTAACACTACAAAAGTATACTGTCAGTTATCATATACAGAAAGTTTAGGTGTTGCGTTACTTGAAGCAATTCAGTTCGGATGTGTTCCGGTAGTTACTGATAAAGATGGTATGGCAGAAATGGTTCAGGAAAATGGATATAAAATAAAATATGGTGATATTGTCGCAGGTGTATCTGCAGTAACCAGTGCATTAAATGATACGACTGACCGAACAGAACTTATTTCTTCTGAACGCGCAAAATATAGTAAAGAGCAACGTAGGATCAATTTTAAGAGAATTATTGAATCTTTAGGATCATAGCAGGCTAATCCCCGTCAATTCATTGGCGGGATACAGCCGTAAAACACTTCAACAGAAATCTTTATTGCATATGGTCACCATATAGTATTGTAATGACCAAACAAAATCAATGGATTTCATCAATAGGG
>JANYJT010000225.1 GCA_025358395.1 Bacteroidia bacterium | reverse complement strand
TATGTCTTGCCATTAATAAAAGAGACGGCGGCATTTTATAAGAATATCTGCAAAAAAGGAGAAGACGGCTTATGGCATTTATTTGTGAAGCCCTCCATGGGACAGGATGAGAGAGGGGGCGAAAATCAGAAAGACTATCTCTGCGCCCTCTATAGTGCCAAATACTGTTTTCAGAAAGCGATCCATTATAACCTGGATAAAGATAACACATACCATAAGATCTTAGCGGACGGATTAGCCTTTGAAACCCTGAAATCCGATAAAGGCTATTATTATTCATGTGCAGGAAGAGGAGCTGAGGATTTTGGAAAGCAAAAACATCCGGTCCAACTCAATGAACTGGCCTTTCTGCCTGTTGAAGATAAAGTCTCTAAGCCGGCTTCGATTGCATATAATTTGAGATACGCAATTACTCGCGATGCGAATGTGCCCTACTTTTATGGATGGTCTTTGGGTGAATTCCTCCTGGCAGGTTCAAGATACGGGGATGCTGATCAATGGTTGAAAGACTGGAATAATCTGCAGAAATCAAATAACGTAGATGACGAATGGATTCAGGTATATGAAACAAGTGGTAGTTATGCAAATTCCTTCTATAATATCACCAATGGTTTAATATCTCAATCTTTAGTCAATAATTTAGTTTGCGATTGGTACGGAAAATTAGAGATTGGAAAATGCAATCCATGGAAAGGAAAAGTTAGAATAAAAGACATTCATTCCTTACTGGGTGTAATCGTCAACGGAGAAATTGAGAATGGCAACGCCTCTATCTCTCTTTCTGCTTGGAAAAATACTGAAATTGAATTGAACAGTGAAACTATCAAACTGAAAAAGGGTGACACATTAAATAGGAACTTTCGTGTTTTATAAAATAGTTTCAAACAGGGAAAAAATGTGAAGGTTTTGAGGTCTCAACCTGTTTCGAAAAAATATTCATAAAAATGATTATGTGGACAATAAATCAATTTCTTAAAAATGTGGCGAATTTCGTTGAACGGGGGAAGCCATTCTGGTCAAAGTTATGTTTCTGGACAATTGGGATTGGAGCCACTTTTTGGTTCCTGATACGCGTCATTCCAAAACCAAGCAGAGCCACCTATCCTTGCCAGCAAGCGGCATTTCCGATTGCCAGTGCATTTGTAATCTGGTTGACAGGTGTTGTAACCAGTTTGTTGGGCATTAAATACCTGGGTAAGATTTTTGCACGGTACCGGTGGTTTGTGCTTGGGAGCTCCACACTGATTATTATCGTTTTATCACTTTGGATAACCGTTCTCCCTTCCGGAATAACAGATTCATTAGCAGCAGTCCAAGATACAACCTATAAACCTGCAGTTGGATTTGACTGGAAACCAGGAGTTTCCAATATGCCAATTGGCGAAGCGCGTGGGATTTTTCCCGGCCGTGTTGTTATGGCACGAAATCCTCTTGCCACCAAATGGGCAGGGAATTGGAAACTCAATGAAGATCAATGGTGGTTGGATAAAAATACTGATATTATCAAAGTCAATGAAATGCTTTCAGCTACTTTGCAAAAACTTACCGGAACCAAGAAGGACATGGATGCCTGGGACCGGATCTTCAAATTCTATAATCAAAACATGCGAGGATTTGAAAAGCGGGGATACCAACCAGGTGAAGTCGTTTTAGTCAAAATTAACCTGAATAACAGCAGCCCAACTAAAGTTGATAACCAAACCGATGCTTCACCACAAATGGTACTTGCAATGGTTCGTCAATTGGTTTACCACGCAGGAGTCATTCAAAAGGATATTCTGATCTACGATGCGCGCAGGTCAATTTATCCCTATTTACTTCTGGAAGTCTGGAAGGAGTTCAAAGATGTTCGGTTTGTTCAGGGAAAACCTATTGAAAAGTCGCAACCCGTTAACCCGGCATACGGAGATAATACCGGATTGGAAGTTGCCGACTGGGTGGAAGGAATCAACTATTCAGCCGGAAACTTCAAGGATGCCAAACTAATTCCCAGACAGGTGAAGGAGGGAACTTATCTGATCAACCTTGCAATTCTAAAACTTCATTCCTATCCTTATAATTACATGGAGGATGGTGATGAGGGACAAACGGCAATAACCATGACAGGTAAAAATCATGCCGGATCAATAAAGGGAACTCCGGAATTACATTCTATTTTGAATACAAAACTTGAGGGCACTAAAAATGCCTGGTCACCACTGGTTGATCTTGCTGCATCTCCCAATCTTGGCGGAAAAACGATTTTATATCTGCTTGACGGGCTCTATTGCGGCAGAAAATACAGAAGTTATCCATTGCATTTCCCAAATCCTCCATTCAATAACAAGGTGGTTCCCTATGAAAATCCTGAATGGCCTGCCTGTGTCTTAGCCTCTCTGGATGGTGTTGCCATTCAATCTGTTGGTCTTGATCTTATCTATGCGCAGAGCAAGAACAACAATGAAGCGTCCTACCACAATGTACCACGTATTTTGGTGCGTGATAATGCTGATGACGTGCTTCGGGAAATGGCCATTCCAGAAAATGCGCCTTCAGGAATTAAATACATGCAGGATGGCAAGCCAGTCAAAAGTTTGGGTGTTTTCGAACACTGGGACGGTGATATTACCATGAGGTATTCCCGGAATATCAATCCGAAAAATAGAAAAGGAATTGAATTTATATTTATTCCGGTGAGTAAATCTGCCAAGTAGAATATCTGCTGTATATCATCATAAATTGTCAACAAGTTTCTATTGGAAACGAATTATAAACAACCAACAACCTGATTATGAAAAAGAAAAATTTATTTTTTTTGATCTTTTTAATGGTTTTCTCGGGTTCTCTTTCGGCAAAACCGAAGGTTAAACCCAATTCCAAATCGACACCGTGCATGGATGTGCTTCACCTTTTTACAGCGCCCAATGTACCTGTTTTGGGACCTGCCGAAGAATTTGTTCAATTTGTAAGCAGGGTTGATTCGACTGCTCCTGCTAATCTGCCTGGAAATGGTTTGTCACAGCATCCGATGCTTTATATCGGAGAAAACTGCAACATCATGTTCCTTATCAATGGGGGCAAGGTGATCTGGACCTATTCCATCGGCGCAGGGCCGGAATTCGATGACGTGTGGATGCTTTCCAATGGCAACATTCTCTTCTCCCGAATGAAATACATTGCTGAAATCACTCCCGATAAAAAAGTGGTCTGGCGGTACGATTGCAAGACTGCAAAAGGAAGTCCGGAACATACAGAAATTCATGGATGTCAACCTATTGGGCTGGATCGGGTAATGTTTGTCATCAATGGACTCCCTCCCAAACTGATGGTTGCGAATATCAAAACCGGAAAAATTGAGGCAGAACACGAACTCCCTTACAAGCTGCCAGCAGATCCCAATGGTATACATGGCCAGTTCAGGCGAGCTCGTGTTACCGCCCAGGGAACCTATCTGATCCCATTTCTCACCATGAACTGTGTAGTCGAATACGACAAAAATTTCAAGGAAATCTGGAGATATGATATCCTATCGCCTTGGGCAGCTATCCGATTGAAAAATGGGAACACTTTGATCACAGATGAGAAGGAGAATCTTACGCGCGAGGTGAATCCCAGAGGAGAAACAGTTTGGGAGTTCAATTGTAAAACGGATTTGCCAGCCGAATACCAGTTTACTTCCGCACCGCAAACTTGTACCAGACTCATTAATGGGAATACCATCTTTACTTCACGTGGAAAACAAGGCAAGGGTCCGCAACTGATCGAAGTTACCAAAGAGAAGAAAGTGGTCTGGGTATTGCAGGATTGGACAAAAGTGGGAGACGCTACCGCTTTGCAGGTCTTGGATGATCCGGGCATTCCAGAAATCCCGGGGCAATCGGAGCACTAGTAAACCGATATTCTTAATGATCTTCCTCAAAAATACCGAATGAAGAAATTATGAAGACTCGGTTTTGTTTGATATAAAGATTGAAAACTTTATGGGCAAGCTACCTCCTAACCATTTGATTTTATGCTGATAAAAAATGCAACTATGAAAATATTTCAGTTTAGGAGAAATTCCAAATTTGGAATTATTCATTTCCCCCTTTTTATTATTTTGACCTTTTTAACCTGGACGACGAAGGGGAGTACTTTAATCCCAGAGAATATCTTACTGGAGAAGAATAAATTCAAAATCGTTTTCTCCGACAAAGAACCAGCCCCTCTAAAAATTGCTTTTACTGCCCTTCAAAAGGATTTCAAAAATGTGATGGGCTTCAATCCTGAAGTTAAGGGCACCTTGGAAAAAAACGATGCTCAAACTACAATTGTAATCGTAAACAGAGCTTCTAAAGCTATTAAAGTTCCGGTTGACAAAAGCAGAGAACTGACCGGTTTTGAATCGCACAGGGTATATGCAGATTTAAAAAACAACCGCATCTATCTTGAAGGCTATGACCTTCGGGGGACTATCTATGCAATTTATACTTTCAGCGAAAAGATATTGGGTATACCACCACTGCATTACTGGGCTTCGTGGATTCCTGTAAAAATGAATAGCATATCTGTCCCTGCAAATACCGATTTCTACTTTAAATCACCTCAAGTCCGGTACAGGGCCTTCCTGACAAACGACGAGGACTATTTTACTCCCTGGAGAAAGGCCGCCGATGGAAATGAGAATATTTGGCTTGAAACGGTGCTTCGGCTCAAACTAAATACAGTTGAGACATCCAATACGGTTCAACCTGGCTATAAAATGTCGGCCGGAGCCTATCGCATTAACGACTACGGATTGGTGCTTACATCGCACCATACAAACGGTCTGAATACATCCTTCAATTCCTGGGATTCATATTGGAAAGAAGTGAGGAAAGTAGAACCGCCAAAACTCCTGTTGTCCAACGAACAGGCAATTCGCGATTTCTTTAAATATAATGCCGAAACCGTCCAAAAAAGTGGTATTGAAAATCTTTGGACGCTAGCATTCAGAGGTAAAGGCGACCAGCCATTCTGGAGTGTTTTTGAAGATGCTCCGGTAGGCGATAAAGAGCGTGCCGATGTGATTAACAAGATGCTCCAAATTCAACTCGATGACATTAAGGAAGTTTCTGGCAACCCTAACCCATATGTGCGTCTGACATTTTATGATGAACTTGCTTCCCTGATGTCCAAGGGATATCTTAAACCTCCAGTGAGTGAAAATATCATATGGACCTATTGTTCAGGCCGACGCGACCATTACCCGTACGATGATATTGTAAATTTCGATACAAGTAAGCCAGTTAAGCTGGGATACTACATGAACTTTCAATTTACCTCAACAGGTGCTCATGTTGCTCCAGCCGAGGGCCCCTGGAAAATGGAATTTAACTATCGTTTTGTTAACAGTAAATCGCCTCTTTACTTCTCTGTTATTAATGCCGGGAACATCCGTGAGTTTGTATTGGAAATTTCGGCCAACGCAAAAATGTTGTGGGATTTCGACAATTACAACTCCGATCAGTTTGTTTTAGATTACTCCAGACAATATTATAGCGAGAAAAATGCCAGGGAAATCGCACAGCTGTACAAAGATTATTTCAATTCATTCTGGTGTCAAAAGAACTCCGTATTAAAAGGGATGGATCGCCAGTTTATTTTTCAGGATTTACGATATGCAAGAGTTTTTGATCAGATCATTGAAAAGTTTTTCTCAACAGACAACTCCATAAATCTTAGCCCTTTACGGGAAATTGGATATGAACACATTCCCGGACGTTCATTTCGGATAGATTTAAAAGACAATGATTCCGAGAACCAGGTGGATGCTATGTTGAAAGGCATGCAGATCACCATAGCAAAATTTGAAGCAGTATCAGACAGATGTACTGAAACGATGTTAATCCTTGATCAGGATAAGCAGACCTTTTTTGATGACAATTTGCGTTTGTACAGTTACTACATGACCCATCTAAGCAAATTACTTTATTTTTTCTTAACCGCATACAAGAATCAGTCAGACAGAGATATATTGATCAGAAATTTAGGTCTGTCAGCTTTAGAAATTGAACACGCGCAACAATATCTATTGGAAGGGCAGCATGGTTTGTTTTTAAATTGGTACACGAACTCATTCCCACTAATGAAAATAAATAAATCATTGACGGCTCTTAAAGAAGAAGCCCTTAAAAGGAATTAAATTGAATTTAATAAGCAAATCCTAAAAGTCATAAAATAGAGAATGAGAATTATACTAATATTCGCACTTTCAATACTAATAGAGGCTGGTTATTCCCAAACTCCCGGATCACTCGTACCTGATTCACCTTCAAATGCCCCGGATTACTTCTGTACCTGGAACATTCAAGGTTTTGTCTGTAGCTTTAAATCAAGTGAGGGTCACCGGGTTGCAATGACTGAAGCCAATATGTTCGGAGATAGTACCTATCAGAATTGGGTGAGCTTTTATCCCGGCATTAGAAAAGATCTGATTTTTGTAATGGACGATTCCTGGGATATTCCCCTGGCTGAAAAAAGCAAATCCGGACCTTCTTTTGGACTCCTGGAATTAAGTCAGGAACGCTTCCCATCCTTTACCGGAAATCCAACAGAACGCCTCAAAAAAATCGTTGAAGCTGTAAAATCTAGAGGGTGGAAAGGCTTGGGTGGTTGGGTATGTGCGCAGGAAGCACCTATCGCGGGGACTGTGGAACCAGAAGCCTACTGGACAGAACGCTTGAAATCAGCCAATGCAGCCGGATTTGCTTATTGGAAGGTGGATTGGGGCAAACAATCCAGAAACCAGCAATGGCGGAAAATGCTGACTCAACTGGGTCGCACCTATGCACCAAATCTGGTTATTGAACATGCCTTTAACGAGAAGCCTATCGAATTTAGTGACACCTACAGAACGTATGATGTAGAGAATGTAATTGCCCAACCTCTCACTATTCAAAGAGTTTCCGATTTGCTGAAATACAAGGCTCAAGCTGGTGCGAAAGGAATTATCAATTGCGAAGATGAACCCTATATTGCTGCAGGATTAGGTTGTGCCATTGGTGTTATGCGATATCCTTTTGCCGAAAGACTTCCCAATAATACAATTGATCATGTATTTCCCCCTAAAGGGCGTGACATCAAGCATAGATCTGATGAAGTGGTTAGAGGAGTAAGGTGGCACCGCTTGGCAGAACCTTTTGGTGTAGGTTCATCTTCTTACCATATCGATACTACGTCTTTAAAGGATTACTGGGTATTGGCTGAAAAGGAAACCTGGAACAAGGCTCACAAACCCGGCGATACATTAAGAGTAATTGCCCCGGCTAGGGTAAGTCGCGGGCTGCCATTGGCAAAAGTCATCGATCCCACTTACGATCAGCCTTTTGTATTATCATCCATGTATCCGAATGGTGCTGTGGCTATTGCTACCATTGGACGTGCACTTAACCGGGAGTATGTTACCAAACGAATCAGAGTGGAGCAGAATATCCAAAATCTGGACAAGCCAATTGCTATATTTGGCGACTATGAATCACTCACACTTATTCTTCCTGAAAACATAAAAGCTTCAGATTATCTGGTTTGGGGGCAGGACCTTGCAGGCGATTCTCCAATCA
>JANYJT010000194.1 GCA_025358395.1 Bacteroidia bacterium | reverse complement strand
GCCATCCCATGCTAATTAGTCGGGGTCATCGTTGTTCCCAACGCCTCTGCCTGCACTTCGCTGCGGCGGATCTTCCCACTGCCCGTCATGGGCAATTCCTGGCGAAACTCCACTGTTTTGGGAACCATAAAATCTTCAAGGTTGGCCGCGCAGTGCCGGATGATCTCCCGTTCGCCCAGTTCAGCGCCGGCCACCAGCACCACCACCGCCTTAATCGCCATACCCAAAATCGCATCCGGCACACCAACCACCGCCACCTCGGCGACGCCGGGGATTTGGTATATCACGTTCTCAACTTCCTTGGGACTGACTTTCTCGCCCCGAGTCTTGATGATGTCATCCTTGCGGGCGACAAAATACAGATATCCATCATCATCCATGCGGAACAGGTCGCCGGTGTACAGAAGCTTCTCCCAAGGCTGCGCGCTGGGGCGCAAGGCCCTGTCCGTAGCCTCGGGGTTCTCCCAATATCCCTTCATCACGTGGCCGCCGCGGATGACCAGTTCTCCCACCACGCCCGGCCCAACCGGCAGGCCCTTTTCATCGACGATCCAGGCTTCACTGTTGGGGATCGCCTTACCCACGGACCCAATCCGCTGTCGCAACTGCTCGGGCGGCAGATAGGTGCATCGCTTGCACTCGGTGATGCCATACATTGAGTAGAGACGCGTCGTGGGAAACATCTCGGCCAGGCGCAGAATATGCGCCGGCGGCAGCGCCGCGGCCGTATTGGTGATATAACGCAGATGAGGAAACATTCCCGGTTTGATCGTATGGTTCTGCAGGATGAGCGCCGCAATGGTAGGCACCAGCGGAAATCCGGTCGCCTTCTCGGCCGCCAGGCGATTCAGCACCACCTGCGGAAACGCGAATGACTTCTCCAGTACCAGCGTCATGCCGATCTTCACGCTCATCAGCACTTGGTACAGGCCATAATCAAACGAGATCGGTACTACGCTCAGAACAATGTCATCGGGGGTATTCTCAAGATACGTCGTGATCGACGTGGCGGCGTGGACGATGTTTTGATGGGTCATCATCACGCCTTTGGGAAACCCTGTCGAGCCGGAGGTGTAAATCACCATTGCCAGGTCGACGTCGATGCCGGGGTCGTCGGGAGGCGTCGCATCCTCGGCCGCCATGGCCGGGAACATGGACACGCCGAGGCCACCTTGAGTCGCCGGGGTGGTATCGTCGCCCGCCACGAGGATTCCGCGCACGGTGGGGGCATGCGCCACCGCGTCGCCCACGGTATCAATCTGTTTCTGCTGGGTGACGATGGCGCTGGCGCGGCAGTTGTTGAGAATGAACGCCAGCTTATCGGACTTGGTCGTCGGGTTGACTGGGGAGAACACAGCGCCCGCCTTCATCGTCCCGAAGATGCCGACCACGGCTTCGACCGAATTATCGCAGAAGACGACCACCCGGTCGCCACGCTGCACCCCGTGGCGTCGCAGCGCCCGCCCACACTGATTCGCTAACGCGTCAAGTTCAGCAAAACTCAGGCGAGTCTCGCCCACCACCAGCGCGGTCTTACTGGGAAAACGAGCAGCGCTTGCCGACATAAACTCTTCAACACGCATTGGATAGTCTCCTGCAGGCTCTCAACGATGGGCACCCTCAGGCGACACGCTTCTCGGGGCTGGTGGCGAGTTTCCGCTGGATCAGTGACGCAATCCGCTGAATGGAGTCCAGGTTCTCCGGCAGCACCTCGTCGTCGTTGACCTTGATCCCAAACGTCTTCTCTACGAAGAAAACCAGTTCCAAGACGCCGGTGGAGTCGATCAGCCCCCGGTCCAACAAGGAGTCGGTGTCCTTGAGCGAATCAACCCCCTCACGGTACATGAAGCTGTTCGCGATAAACTTCCGTATGGCAATCTCAGTGTTAAGCGGCATGAATCGTTACTCCTGGCTTTAATTACACACTTACTGCCGCGGCGACGGGAACCTTTCCCTCGGCCGTGGCGACAAACCTCTGTTGCAAAAGCTGGACCGATAGCAAGCCCACCAATGCCATGTTGTCCCGGAAGCCGATGACCCCGGTTGAGCGACACTTATTTACCAGCCTGCTCGTAGCATCTGCGTCAAAAAGACCGGCCTCAACCAATCGCTGCGACGAAAGTTGCTCCTCAACGTATCCCGGTGCGTTTGGACCAAAGAAACAAGCGCTATCCGGGGCACGGTACGGCTGCTTGGTCCGATTCCCGATCGAAGCCGGCAGATACTTTTTCATGCATTTGCGCAGTAGGTATTTCTCAACCAGCCCCCGGAGCTTCAGCCGTGGCGGCAGCCGCCCGGCGAATTCCACGACACGATGATCCAGGAAGGGGAATCGCCCCTCCACGGCATGGGCCATCGCGACACGATCTCCCTGCGATGAAAGGATGTAACCCGGAAGCAGATAGCCCGCTTCGAGATACTGCGCCTGCGAAAGCGGATGCCAGCGGCCATAGTCGGCCGGCATGCGCGACCGCAAATCTTCCAATGCGTCGTAGTCTCCCACCTCCCCGCGCAGGCCCTCTGAATAGAACTGTTTGATCCGTGCGGTCATTCCCCACCGTGGCAGATGCGAGAAAAACGGATGGTCGGGCTTGTCCAGGCCCGCCCGGAAGAACGCTTCCAGATAGGGTTGCGGCTGCCCGTTCAGACCCACCAAGTAGGGATAGAGTTGCCGCAGCAGCACCGGCCGACGATGCGAACCGGCCTGTCTTGCCCAGAAGCGTCGAATCTTCGCCTCTTTGAAAATGTCATATCCCGCCAGTATCTCATCGGCGCCTTCCCCGGTCATCACCACCTTAAAGCCGTTCTCCCGCACCAGCTGCGCCAGTTGATACAGCGGCGCTGGCGCCGTGCGGATGATCGGCCGCTCGGTGTGATAAATGACGTCGGGGAACATCCTTCCGATATCCTGCCGTGTGCATAGGACCGAGCTGTGGTCAGTTCCCAAAGCGCGTACCATCTCCATCTGATAATCCGCTTCATCAAACTCGGCCGACTCGAAGTTGACCGAGAAAGTCCGTAGCGGGCTGGATGTGAAATTGCGGATCAGGGCTGTAGTCACCGACGAGTCCAGCCCGCCACTCAGGTAGGCGCCCACCGGCACATCCGCACGCAGTCGAATGCGCGTCGCGTCAACCAGCAGGTCATGCAACTGCTCCGATGCAGCCTCCTCATCCACCGGCGTTCGGTCATCGCGGTCGCGATAGGTGAGCTGCCAGTAGGGACGCACATCCACGCGACTCCCTTCGGCCACCAGCACGTGCCCCGGGGGCAACTCGAAGATTCCCTTAAATGTCGTACGCGGGGGCAGGGGAAACCAGAAGGTGAAGACCTGGTCAATGGCGATGGGGTCCAATTCGGCCTCAACGCCCGGCACCGCCAAGAGCGCCTTCATCTCCGAGGCAAAGACCAGCGTCGCACCGACAAAGGTGTAGTAGACCGGGCGCACACCCATGCGGTCGCGTGCCAGTAACAGGCGATGTTTTTTCTTATCCCAGATTGCAAAGGCAAAGTCCCCGTTGAACGCCTTCACGCAGTCGCTTCCATCCTCCTCATACTGATGCAGGATCGTCTCAGTGTCGCTCTTGGTGCGGAACTTGTGCCCCCGCTTGGTGAGCGCCTCATTCAGTTCCACATAGTTAAATATCTCGCCGTTGAACGTCACCCAGATTGACTCATCCTCGTTGGTCATCGGCTGTTGGCCGCTGGACAGGTCGATGATGCTCAACCGGGCATGGCCCAAGCCGCCCCCGTGATCGCTGTGCATGCCCTGCTCGTCCGGGCCGCGGTGAATTATCCTCTGCGTCATCCGCTCAAGCAGCACCCGCGCGGGCAGTCCACCGGGCACGGCTCCGAAATATCCAACGATCCCGCACATATCACTCCCCGCTGTAGATGTTGCCCGCCACCGCTACTAGCCCGCTGTGGCAGCCGGCTCAGCATTATAGCTCGCCTTCTTCCACGCCGTGCCAGTGCGTCCCGTAATCCACACCCAAAACGCCATGAATGCAGCGCCGTTGAGCACCAGAAGCGACGCAATCATGCTGGCGATGCCGTTGCGCCCAAACGCAGCCCATCGCAATCCCAGAACACCAGCAGCATAGCCCGCCACCTGCATTACCAGCAGCGCCAAATATAATTCACTTCCCCGCGCCAGCATCGCACTACTCAAGAAAGCCAGGATCATCGCCCACGGCACGGCCAGCCGGGCCAATTTCTTCGATACAAAACCAAACCACACCGGATTCCCCACCGGCCAGAGAATCCGCGGTTGAAGTTCAACCAGTTGGAAGCTTCCGCTGAGCGTCCGCACTTTCCTGCGAAACTCGTCGCCAGCCTTGCTGGGCAGGTGATCAAATGCCACCGCGCGCTGCAACAACTGCGGCA
>JANYJT010000189.1 GCA_025358395.1 Bacteroidia bacterium | reverse complement strand
AGAATTTTTGATTTAATGTCTGATTTCATCAAACCCCTTTCCATAAACCCCCATAACTGATCCTTGTGAGATAAAAGCTTCAGGGTCAATCTGCTTTATTTTTTGAAAAATCATAGGGGATTCACGTTTTTTTACGACTGTCATAATCATCTTTACCTGCTTCTTGGTATACCAACCTGTGCCTTCGAAAATGGTTAAACCTCTTCTGGATTCGAGGTTGATAAAGTCGGCAATTTGCTCGTATTTTTCGGAAAAAATGAAAAGCTGAACAGATTGTTGTGCCCCTGTAAGAAATGCATCGACCGAATAAGCCACAATCCACATGGTTACATATCCGTATACAAGTTTTTCCACAGATTGAAGAACAAAGAAAGAGGAAGTAATGATGATCACATCACAATACAAAATGATCTTGCCCGGACTGATATTCCTATACTTGTTGATGATCATGGCAATAATATCCGTACCTCCGGTGCTTCCTCCCTGGTTAAATGTTATACCCAGACCAACACCTCCAAGTATACCACCCAGTACGGAGGAAAGAAAAATATCTTTAACAAGTGGCTCTTTAATAAACATTTGCATCACATTAAGCAACAGAGAGATAACAACCATGCTAAAAAGAGTTTTCAGACCAAAACTCGTGCCCAAAATTCGAATAGCTAAAATCACCAGGAAGCTGTTAATGATCAAATAGGGATAACCAGTAGGAATTCCTGTGGCAAAATAAATTAACATTGAAATTCCTGTTACTCCACCTGCAGTAATCTTCAACGGAATTAGAAAGGCTGTTACCCCAAATGCATACATCGCCAAACCGATGATCATGAATGTATACATTTGGATTATCGAAAAGATTTTCTTGCTCATGTGGCATAATTAGGAGCGCTAAATTAAATCTTTTTTAAAAATTTATTTAATTTCACACCGAATTAACAAACTAAACTTTTCAAGCAAATTAATCGAATTGACTAAAAATCAAATTTTTCAACATCGGATATATTTTAATCAAATTATATAGATATGAAGATTCACGAATATCAGGCGAAGGAGATTTTTTCACGTTACAAAATCCCTGTTACCAATGAAGTAGTGTGCTATACAGTAGCCGAGGCAGTAACTGCTGCCGAAAAGCTTGGGCTTCCTGTCGTTATCAAGGCTCAGGTACTTGCCGGGGGAAGAGGAAAGGCTGGAGGGGTCAAACTTGCAAGAACCAAAGAAGAGGTTCCGGAGCTGGCAGGAAAGATTCTCGGAATGGATATCAAAGGTTATACAGTAGATAAAGTACTTGTGGCACAAGGAGTTAAATTCTCTTCGGAATTTTATGTAGGGTTAACCATAGATCGTAACTCCAAGTCAGTCATTTTTATGGCCAGCAGTGAAGGAGGAGTTGAAATTGAAGAGGTGGCGAAAGATAATCCTGATGCCATTCATAAATATGTGATCGACCCTGATCTCGGCCTAACCCCATTCCTGGCAAGAAAAATCGCTTTTGCACTTTTCAGCGATTTCAATTTGGTTAAACAAGGTGCAGATCTATTCCAAAAACTTTATCGCATATTCATGGATACTGATTCCTCTTTGGTAGAAATCAATCCTTTGGTGATCACTGAGGATGGGAAACTTTTGGCTCTGGATGGCAAAATGAATTTTGACGACAACGCGCTCTTCCGTCAAAGTGCCATTGAAGCGCTCAACGAACCAACCGAAGATGAATTGAAAGAGCTGGATGCCAAAGAGAAAGGCCTAACATACATTCGTCTCGATGGTTCAATTGGATGCATGGTAAATGGCGCCGGATTAGCCATGGCAACCCTCGACCTGATCAAGTATTTTGGCGGAGAGCCAGCTAACTTTCTCGACATTGGTGGAAGTTCCAATCCTCAAAAAGTGATTGATGCCATGAACCTCATCCTTTCTGACAAAAATGTGAAAGTCGTCATGATCAATATTTTTGGCGGGATAACCCGTTGCGATGATGTGGCTCGTGGACTGATAATTGCTCTGGAGAAAATTAAAGTGGACGTTCCTATTGTTGTTCGTCTTTCAGGAACCAACTCCAGGGAGGGACTTGAAATTTTAAAACAGGCCAATCTCCCGATTGTTGAAACCATGAGTCAGGCTGCTCAAAAAGCCATTGAACTATGTAATCAAAATTAAGAACCATCTTATTATTTATGATATGAGCATATTAGTCAATCAAAATACAAAATTATTGGTGCAGGGTATTACGGGCAGAGACGGAAGTTTCCATGCCGGTAAGATGAAAGCGTACGGAACAAATGTAGTGGCTGGGGTCTCTCCTGGCAAGGGTGGTTCAGCTGTTGATGGCATTCCTGTTTTCAATACTGTTGAAGAAGCTGTTAAGGCAACCGGCGCGAACACTACGATCATTTTTGTTCCTGCCCATCTGGCAGCTGATGCGATTTTGGAAGCCTCCGAAGCGGGAATTGAACTGGTCATTGCCATTTCAGAGGGCGTTCCGACACTTGATATGGTCAAAGTGATGCCTTACCTGGCTAAAAAGGGGACCAAGCTAATTGGGCCCAATTGTCCGGGATTGATCTCACCAGAAGAAGCATTGGTCGGTATCTTGCCCGGAAATATTTTCCTGAAGGGCAATGTTGGATTGATGAGCAGAAGCGGTACACTCACTTATGAGATGGTTTACCAGCTTACCAGCAATGGAATTGGCCAGAGCACATGTGTTGGTATCGGTGGGGATCCTGTTGCAGGACTCTATTATCTGGAGCTTTTACAAATGTTCCAGGATGATCCTGCGACTGAAGCCATTGTGTTAATTGGGGAGATTGGAGGAGATGCTGAGGAAAGGGCCGCTCAGTTCATCCGGGATCATGTAACCAAACCTGTTGTTGCTTTTATTGCCGGTCAGTCGGCTCCTCCCGGGAAACGGATGGGGCATGCTGGTGCGATTATTTCAAGTGGAAGTGGAACCGCGGAAGAAAAGATCAAAGCATTCGAACGGGTCGGCGTGAAAGTTGCCAAAATACCTAGCGAGATACCGGAACTTATCAAGCAGGTTTTAAAATAAAAAGAAGCCGTCTCAGAAGAAAAAATGAGACGGCTTCTTTTTTATTTCTCATTTCTGGCTGCATTAAGAACTTCATTGACCGAACCATGAAGCAGTAACAACCGTTTAGCCTTGTCCTCGCTGTATCCAAGCTCGCCTACAATCATTCTGGTGCCTCTATGTATTAATTTTTGGTTCGTTAATTGCATGTTAACCATTTTATTCCCTTTAACGCGACCTAGCTTGATCATGACCGATGTAGTTATCATGTTCAGGATCATTTTTTGCGATGTGCCTGATTTCATTCGTGTACTTCCGGTAACGAATTCAGGTCCCACAATTGCCTCTATGGCAATGTCAACATTTCTGGCAAGAATGCTATCTGGATTATTGACAATGCAGGCGGTAAGGATATTGTTTAGTCTTGCCCTTTTTACTGCTCCTACGACATAAGGAGTGCGCCCGGAGGCTGCAATGCCGACAACAGTATCCAATTCATTTATTTCGAGCTTTTCTAACTCCTTCCATCCTATCTCTTCATCATCTTCAGCCGCCTCTACAGCTTTACGAATGGCCCTATCACCCCCTGCTATCAATCCGATTACAAGTCCATATCCGACTCCAAAAGTTGGAGGAATCTCTGAGGCATCCAAAATACCCAGTCGGCCACTCGTACCAGCACCCATGTAAAAAAGACGACCTCCCTTTTTCATCCGAAGAAATGCCTGCTCAACGAGTTTTTCTATTTGCGGAATCACCGCACTGATCGCTGGCAATACCCTCTTATCCTCTTCATGAATATTCATGAGCAACTCCTTCACCGACATTCTCTCCAAATCGTGGTATAACGAATCTCTTTCAGTAATACTCTCGTTAGTCATATAGTGCTGCTTAAATGTTATTGATCAGATGGTATTTTACGAGTCCGTCCATAGGCTCCCGAAGGATGGATACGCAGTTCATTCGGTATTTCTCACATGTCTCCTTTAAGATACTGCTAA
This sequence comes from Bacteroidia bacterium, assembly GCA_025358395.1. Next base: position 31,785 of record JANYJT010000189.1, on the reverse strand, counting down.
AATAAAAAGCGACAGATCCAACAAATCCGATTGGAAGAGAGTTGTATTCAGGAATTTTGGTCACATTCCGTTCAAAAAATTCATTGAAACTATCGGAAACAAGGTGATGTGCATACTCAGATGCTATTTCTTCGGAAAGGAATGGGGCAAAAGATGCAAGGAAGTGATTTGGCTTTTCTGCTTTGTATACCCTTTGAAGTGCCACATCCCTGGTTAGACAGTACTTTTTCTCAAATTTTTCCCTCAAAGGCCCAGGCATGACCTCTTTAAAAAAATCCCCCAATAGTTTTCTGCCTAGTATTGCTCCACTTCCTTCATCTCCAAGAATAAATCCAAGGGGAGAAATTGAGGCTATTACTTTTTGCCCATCGTAGAGACAGACATTTGATCCTGTACCCAAAATGCAGGCAATTCCTTGGGTACTTCCAAAAAGGGAACGGGAGGCAGCTATCACATCACTAAATAACTCAATGTTGGCAACTGGATATAGTTTGGCCAAGGCCAACCGAATAATATTTGCCTTTTCTACGTTAATGATTCCTGAGCCATAAAAAAATATTTTTCTGACTTCTGATGTTGTTACCGGCAAAAGTTCCTTGAGAAGCTCGTCATAAATGGAAGCTGTTGTGCGAAAAAAGGGATTAATTCCTTCCGTACAAAGTGAGGCAATCACGCCTTTTTCTGATAGCAATTTCCAGGAGCACTTTGTTGAACCGCTGTCCGCAATTAATATCACAGTTAAAATAATTAAGGAGTACTTATTTATAAAAATTTCAGGTGCCTTTTGTTTCTATATGTAAAGATACAAATTTTACCAACATATTACAGGTATTATATAACATGTATGACCAATATTGCATTTTTCATTATTTAGGCTATTTTTGATGTGTTATATACAGAATTCCATTTATTAAAACGCTTCGTATGGCTAGATTAATTGGAGTATGGATGTTAATGACTTGTCTATTTTTCAATGCATTCGGGACAGATTTGATCCGAATCAATCAAATGGGTTATCTTCCGGATGGAATAAAGATTGCGGTTTTTCTGAGCAACAGGTCCGTATTACTAAAAAAATTCAAGGTAATAGATAACCTCTCCGGCAAAATGATTTTTGAGGGAGTTCCACTTCCTGCTGACGGGTCTATATGGGGTCAGCAAAGTGCGTACAGACTTGATTTCACTTCTGTCGTACAACCGGGAGGTTACCATCTGGAGGCAGCTGATGCTATTTCTCCTTCATTCCCTGTTTCAGCGGGCGTTTACAAAGGTTCAGCGGACTTCATACTAAAGTACCTCAGACAGCAGCGATGCGGCTATAATCCTTTTCTAAAAGATTCCTGTCATACCTATGATGGTATTATAGTTGATCATCCAAATAAGACCGGGAAATGGCTGGATGTTACCGGGGGTTGGCATGATGCTTCTGACTATCTCCAATATACCCTCACTTCCGCTAATGCAGTCTATCAAATGCTTTTCGCGTACAATGAAAATCCTGCGGTTTACAAGGATAATTATCAGGCAAACGGATTGCCCGGGCCAAACGGCATACCGGATATTCTGGATGAAGCACGATGGGGATTGGACTGGCTTCTTAAGATGAATCCTGCTCAAGATGAAATGTATTACCAAATTGCCGACGACAGGGATCACCGCGGGTATAGACTTCCAACATTGGACACTGTTTCGTATGGATTAGGGAAGAAATACAGACCTGTCTATTTTGCTACCGGGAAGCCGCAAGGAAGCGGCAAAAACCGAAACCGCACAACAGGTGTAGCATCGATTGCGGCCAAATTTAGTTCATCATTCGCGTTGGGCTCCAAGATCTTTAGTGACATCGATCCGGCATTGTCGATACAATTAAAAAGGAAGGCCAGGGAAGCATGGGAATTTGCTCAAACTGATCCTGGCGTATGTCAAACAGCCTGTGTAGTCTCACCTTATTTCTATGAGGAAGAGAATTATACTGATGATATGGAACTTGCTGCGGCAACTCTTTCGCAAATGTCAAATTCATTGGAGGATCAAAAAGCAGCAGCAAAATGGGGCGAAATTGAGCAGGTTACTCCATGGATGGAGCAGCATCGGGCACGTCATTATCAATATTATCCCTTTGTCAATCTGGGTCATGCACTTCTGGCGCAGTCAAAAGACACCATACTTTCTACGAAATTTGCCGGTTTCATGAAACAAGGATTGAGCATTCTGCAAAAATTTAGTCTCAACGACCCTTTCCCAATCGGAATTCCGTTTATCTGGTGTTCAAATAATCTGGTGGTTGCGGCTGCCACACAGGCCAGACTTTACCGTCAGATCACAGGCGACCGTCAATTTGAAAAGCTCGAAGCTGCACTGACAGATTGGCTATTCGGCTGCAATCCCTGGGGTACCTCAATGGTATGCGGACTACCTGCCACCGGCGATTATCCTGACGACCCCCATTCGTCGATTGCCTATTTGATGAAGCAGACAACCTATGGCGGATTGGTCGACGGACCTGTCTCACAGCAGATCTACAAATCATTGCTGGGAATTACACTTCACCATGCTGATAGTTATGCTGCATTTCAGGGAGGGAAGGCAGTGTACCATGATGACACAGGCGATTATTCCACCAATGAACCTACGATGGATGGTACCGCAAGCCTGAGTTATCTGTTATCTTCGCTCGAAGCACCTGGTCTTAAAAAGCACTTAGAAAGGCAAACAGCAGACAATCAGGGAGCAATTGTCAGGATGAACTCTGAGGAGAAGAAGATTTATCTGATTTTTTCTGCCCATGAATTTAACGAGGGCGGTCAGGTGATAGAAAAATCACTCAGGAAATTTGGATCAAAAGGTTCCTTCTTCTTTACCGGTGATTTTTACAGAAACAAACAGAACACAGTACTAATTAAACAACTATTGGCCAATGGTCATTATCTCGGCGCTCATTCGGATCGTCACCTTCTGTATGCAGATTGGGTCAAAAGAGATTCTACATTGGTAAAACGAATCGATTTTGAGAAAGATCTTAAATCCAACTACCAGGAGATGAAAGCATTCGGCATAAATGCCTCCAATGCAACATACTTTCTGCCACCCTATGAATGGTATAACCAGGAGGTGATTTCCTGGGGAAATCAGCTGGGATTGACTACCATAAATTTTACTCCCGGAATCCGGACAAATGCTGATTATACTACACCGGATATGTCAAACTATCGTAGCTCAGACCAATTAATTAATGATTTGAAAATGTTTGAATCCAGGGACCCGAATGGGCTGAACGGCACTATGATCCTGATCCATTTGGGCACTTCTCCAATGAGAACGGACAAATTATACCTGAGATTGGATGAAATACAAACCTACTTGAAGGAGAAGGGATATTCACTTTGCAGCCTGTATGAGGTTTCCAGATGAAAACCAGCAAATATTCAGACAAATTTTGACTAATTTTAGCCTATGACATCCTTCCTCAAACATAGCGCAGCAGCATTTATATTGATGATCTTTTTAATCGAATGCATTCAGCCTGCGCAGAATGGTGTTTACGATGCACAAAAATTACTAGAAAGCGGTCAGTTAACTAATGCCATAAAAATGGCTGGTCAAATTTCAAAATCAACCAGTCTTTCAGCATCTGACCATGTCAAAATTGATTCTATTCTCGATATATGCCATCGAATAAAAATTGATTTTACTTTGACCGGAAGTGATGTTCTTAAAGCTTTGTACAAATACCAACCCCAAATTGACAACTCTGTACTTTCTCGCCTTGAACAGGAACACAAATTAGATGTGCTTCTACTGGATGGCAAGAAAATCTATTTCAAAAACTGTGTGCGTAACTTGTTTTTGCTGGATTCCGCCTATGCTAAACTAAAATCCCCAAAAGACGAATTTAAGAAAGATACTTTTCCGAAATTTAAATTGACACATACGTCTGAAATCCTAGCAAAAACAACTGTCTCAGGGAAACCGGTCAACCCCGTTAAAATGTTGCTCAATTATACCATCCGTGTGCAGCCAAATTCTGTTCCTCCTGGAGATACTATCAGATGCTGGATGCCATTCCCCAGAGAAAATCATCAACGTCAACAAGGGGTCCTGTTATTAAAGACAGATCCAGCCAAAAATAGAATTTCTCCACCGTCCGATATGCAGCGATCAGTTTATCTTGAAAAGGTTTCTGTAGAAAATCAGGTGACAATTTTCAATTTGACAATAGAGTTTACCTCATTTGCCCAATCTTTTCTATTTACTCCTCAAATGGTCAAGCCATATCAAAAAAAGAGTCAAATTTATAAGGAATTTACTCGTGAGACCCCCCCTCAAATAATTTTTAATTCAAGAATCAAAGCCTTAGCTGAAAATATTTTACAAGGTGAGACTAACCCTTTGGTTCAGGTAAGAAAAATATATAAATGGATCAATGATTCTGTCACCTGGGCAAGTGCAATTGAGTATTCGATTATGCCTGATATCCCCGGATTTGTGATGGGAAACCGCCATGGTGACTGTGGTATGCAAACTTTGCTGTTTATGACGTTGGCCAGATCTGTCGGAATTCCGGTCAAATGGCAAAGTGGCTGGATGCTTCATCCCGGAGAGGTGAATCTTCATGACTGGTGTGAAGTATATTACGAAGGAATCGGCTGGGTACCATTGGATCAGTCATTTGGACTTCAAAACAGTCCCAATGAAAAGATCAGGGATTTTTACATAACCGGAATAGATGCCTACCGGATGATTGTCAATGATGATATAAGTTCACAGTTTACTCCAGCAAAAAAGTATTTCAGAAGCGAACCATATGATTTTCAACGTGGGGAAGTGGAATGGAAAGGCGGAAATCTCTATTTTGACAAATGGAATTGGCACATGGAGGTTACTTACGAATGATCGGGAGACTGAAGAAGGAGGAGGCCTCGGGGCGAGAAGAAGACGATAGGATTGAATAATCAACTGATTACGAAAACAAATTATTATAAATTAAAAGATTAAATTTCAAATGATTAAAACATCTTACCTCGTGAAGAAGATAAAGTACATATTGTTGTTTGTTCTTTTGTTTGGTTGGGCTATTAAATCCGATGCCAAAGAGTATCCCAAACGGGAATTGAGGGCTATCTGGATTGCTACGGTAGAAAATATAGACTGGCCATCTACCCCATTTTTAACGACTGAGGCACAAAAGGCAGAAATGATCGCTCTTTTGGATGCGGCCAAAGAATACAATATGAATGCAGTGGTCTTTCAGATCCGGCCCGACGCGGATGCTCTTTATGCTTCTGAATTGGAACCATGGTCCGAATGGCTCACGGGTAAACAAGGTCAGGCACCGGACCCCTGGTATGATCCGTTGCAATTTACCATCGACGAATGTCGTAAACGGGGAATGGACGTTCATGTTTGGCTAAATCCCTACAGAGCCATCCAAAACATTGACAAAACCAAGGCGGCTCCTAACCACGTTTCCAATACCCACCCTGAATGGATGCTCACCTATGGCAAGAAAAAATATTTCGATCCCGGGATACCGGCTGTTCGGAACCATGTTGCCCGGGTGGTAAGCGACCTGGTTAGAAGGTACGACATCGATGCCATACATTTTGATGACTATTTCTATCCGTACAAAATTTCCGGTTCGGAATTTCCGGATGATAATTCCTTCAAAAAATTTGGAGGAACATTTGATCCTCAAAAAAAGGATGACTGGCGTCGGAACAATGTTGATCAGATCATTAAACAACTTCACGACAGCATAAAATCCATCAATCCAAATGTCGAATTCGGGATTTCCCCTTTTGGTGTTTGGCGCAACAAAAAGAACGATCCGGATGGCTCGGAAACCAGGGCCGGGGTATCAAATTATGATGATTTGTATGCCGACATTCTAAAATGGCAAAAAGAAAAATGGATCGACTATGTTACTCCGCAGCTTTATTGGTACATCGGCAAAGAAGTGGCTGATTATAAAATACTTGCAAAATGGTGGGCCGAACATAGTTACGGTTGTAATGTGTATAGCGGTCAGGCAATCTACCTGATTGATCCTGCTTCGAGAGATCTTTCCTGGAGAACTTCTGATGAGATTATCAATCAAATCACGCTGAACAGAACTATTCCTGAAATCAAAGGAAGCATGTTTTTCAGTGCTAAATTTCTATTAAAGAACCCATTGTCTGTAAAAGAAAATCTCCTGAAAGAACACTACCGGTATCCGGCTCTGACACCCGTAAATCCGCTTGTGGTTCCAGTCATTCCAGATAAGCCGGTAAACGCTGTCGTTCAAAAAGAGGGAAAAAACATCATCCTTTCATGGGAAAAGCAAGCAAATAACAGCCTCTTTGTAATTTATCGATTCAAGTTTCTACAACGCAAAAAAATTGAAAACCCCGACAAGATTATTTTTACCACCTCCCATCAGAAAATTCTACTGACGGCAGCAAAGGGTTACCGACCGTCCAGATACAGGTATGTTGTTACAGCAATAAGTCCAACTCATGCAGAAAGCCAACCGGTGAAATTCAAATAATATTAGAAAGATGAGCGAACTAACCAAGTATAATCAAAGATATCTCGCCTTGGATGTCCTTCGGGGAATGACAGTTGCCTTAATGATACTCGTCAACAATCCCGGTAGTTGGTCTCACATTTATGCACCGCTTGAACACGCCGCGTGGCAAGGATGTACCCCAACTGACCTGGTTTTCCCATTTTTTCTGTTTGTTGTAGGTGTATCCATGTTTTTCTCATTTGCAAAATATGGTAATGAGCTGAACAAAGAATCACTCTTAAAGATTGGCAAACGTGTCTTGTTGATTTTTGCTATCGGTCTCTTTCTGAACTCATTTCCCCAATGGAATCAGGATTTCTCAAAGCTGAGGATCATGGGGGTTTTACAGCGGATCGCCCTCGCTTATGGATTCGCTGCCTTGCTGGTATTATCTTTTAGCAAAAAGCAGCTGCTTTTCCGGGGTGGCATTATATTATTACTTTACTGGTTCATCGTTGCCTATAACAATGGAACAGACCCTTATTCCCTGGCCAATAATCCTGCAAGTCCTTTCGATACAGCACTTCTAGGGGTTGACCATCTTTATAAAGGATTCGGGATTCCATTCGACCCGGAGGGTATCTTCAGTACCTTTCCCGCCATTGTTTCGGTCGTAATCGGATACCTCGTGGGATCACTCATCAAAGAAACTGAGAAGGTGAAAGTCCCGGGTAAGCTTGCTTTGTTGGGATTGGCCGGTGTCTTTCTGGGCTGGATCTGGGGATTGTACTTCCCCATCTGTAAGCCAATGTGGACCAGTTCTTATGTCCTTTATACCGCAGGCTGGGCTTCACTTGTCCTGGCTTTGCTGATATGGATCATCGATTTAAAGGGCTTTTCCAAATGGACATCTTTTTTCGTTGTCTTCGGGGTAAACCCTCTCTTTATTTTTGCATTTTCAGGATTATGGGCCAGAATTCTTGGAAGAATGATCCATGTGACAGCTGAAGACGGGAAAGTTGTGAATGGCTCTTCCTGGCTTTACAACGAAGTGTTTCAGCCTTTGGCGGGAAATCTGAACGGATCATTGTTGTACGCCATCTCGCATGTAATCCTCTTTTGGATATTGGGCTATGTTCTTTACAAAAAGAAAATATTCATCAAAGTCTGAATTGGATTTGAATTAACGAATTATCTGTTAAAAATTTACTGCAATGAGCAAATATGGCATTTTGATGTTGATGTTATTCCTGGTGCTGGAGGTTTCAGGGGCTGATAGAGCCAGGAAACTCTACGCGAAAGCTAAAGAAGCATCTGTTCAGTTCGCAAAGAATGCTTCCCTTGGTAAGGCTTACAAATTTAGGGTAGATACACTAAAGATGGATGCTCAGGGCTTAAGTCTAAAGTTGCAGATGACACCGACCTTTGCGGAAATTCCCTTTCGGCCGGAGGAGGTTAAAAAATATTATACTGATTACAAACAACTTCTCGGCAGAAAGTTCAGGAAAAGTTCATTGACAATATCTTCCATGGGGAAAGAGATCAGTGAACTCGTACCTAATTATTATAGAACAAATCCGCTTCGAATCGATTCGACACGGCTCTCGGTGCCAACGAAAAGAACCGCTCAGATTGTAAGCAATGTCACTAAAAATGTAAAATTCCCCAACGGACTTGACGCCCGAAATATCGCACTCTGGCAAAGTCATGGCTGGTATTATGAAAATACGCTCGATCGCTGGGAATGGCAACGTGCACGCGATTTTTTGACCGTGGAAGACATTTGGACACTTAGTTTTGTCGTCCCATATCTCACCCCGATGCTCGAAAATGCCGGTGCTACTGTCTGGCTTCCCCGTGAAAGGGATTTTGGCTCAAAAGAGGTTATAGTCGACGCGGAGAAATCATCTGATGCCTCAGAATATCTGGAGGAAGGAACTAAATGGCAAATCTCAGCCAAACCCGGTTTTGAGATGAAATATCCCTTCCTGCTGGATGGTGAAAATCCTTTTCAATTTGGACATGGGAAAATCAACATTGCTAAAAATCAGGCGGATGCCTTGGTAAAATACATTCCGGACATGCCAGAATCAGGCAATTATGCCGTGTACGTCTCTTATATCGCTGACGATCAAAATGTGACCGATGCCCATTATACTGTTACCCATACCGGAGGTAAAACCAGTTTTACTGTCAACCAGACAGTGGGAGGAAACACCTGGATCTATCTGGGTACTTTTAAATTTGATAAGGGGAAAGTACCGGGAAAAGGGATGGTAGAGCTCAGCAATGCTTCAACCGAACCGGGCAAGATGGTTTCGGCTGATGCCGTCCGTTTTGGCGGAGGAATGGGAAATATTGTCAGGGGAAAAGCGGATCAGCTGAAGCAATTGTATGATATCAGAGAAAAGGATGGATGGAAAACAGATCCTGCCATCTGGATGCCTTTTGCCAGTCAGCGGCCAAGGTATCAGGAGGCTGCCCGTTACTATCTGCAATATGCCGGATTCCCTGATTCACTTGTTTACAGCCTAAACCGCACGAAAGTCGATTACTCTATTCGTGGCACCGATGCTGCTTCATTTGCCAAACGTGAAAGCGGCATGGAAGATTACAAGGATGATTATATGAGCCGTGGAGAATGGGTGAATTATCTGATGGGAGCTCCCAATGGACCTACAAAAGCACCCATGGTAAAAGGGATGGGGATTCCAATGGACATGTCTATGGGTTTCCATACCGATGCCGGCACGACAAAAGACAGCTCAATCATTGGAACATTGCTCATTTATGACACAACCTTTGACAAGGATATTTTTCCCAATGGACAATCGAAATGGGCCAGCAGAGATCTTGCGGATCTTGTTCAAACACAGGTAGTGAATGACTTGCGCCTTTTGCACAAAGCCGATTGGACAAGGCGGGGAATGTGGAATAAAAGATATTTTGAAGCGGCGCGCCCAAAAGTACCAGCCATTTTATCGGAGCTGCTTTCACATCAAAATTTTGCTGACATGTATCTGGCACAGGACCCAAGGTTTAAATTTGACGTCTGCCGGGCATACTACAAGGGAATATTAAAATTTCTTTCAATTCAGAATGGTGTACCTTATGTTGTTCAGCCGCTTCCGGTAGACCATTTTGGAATGAAACTTGAAGGAATCAATTTGAAGCTTACCTGGTCGCCCGTGATTGATCCTCTTGAACCTTCAGCAAAACCAGCGGGCTACAGGGTTTATAAAAGGATTGAAGATGGTGGTTTCGATGAAGGAGTTGTTACAAAGGAGCCAACAATTACCATTCAGGATCTGAAGCCAGGCACAATTTACAGCTTTAAAGTTACTGCAGTAAATGATGGCGGAGAAAGCTTCCCATCTGAAATTCTTGCTTGCTCACTTCCACAAAATGGCTCAAAACCGGTACTGATAGTGAATGGATTTGATCGGATTTGTGCTCCTGCTGCGTTTGACAACGGTAAAGAGGCTGGTTTCAGAATGTCGGAAGATGAAGGAGTCTCCTATATTCAAAATATAACTTATATCGGAGAACAATATGATTTTGACAGGGAATCACCATGGATCGATGATGATGCTTCGGGATTTGGTTCCAGTTTCGCAGACCAGGAGACACGAATCGTACCCGGAAACAGCTTCGATTATACATTTGTTCATGGCAAATCATTCCGAAACAACGGACTGGGATTCATTTCAACGAGTGATGAGCTATTTGAAGAAGGTGCTTACAATTCCAACTCTTTCTCACTATTCGATATAGCCTTTGGTGAAGAAAAGACCACCAGTCGTATCATCGGTATCCCCGGTAGGGATTTTACACTTTTCACTCCTGCCATGAGAGATGTACTCACCAAAATTTCCGAAACAGCAGGCGCCAAAATATTGGTTTCAGGAGCTTATGTCGGCTCCGACCTGAGTTTGTGCGGAGATACCCTGGCAAAGAAATTCGCTGCTGAGGTGCTTCATTATTCGCATCGAACCGCTCATGGCAGCAAATCCGGGCATATTTACACTGTCAATAGCCTGAAAACAAATCTCACTGAACAATATCACTACGTTAACGACTGGAATCCATCTATTTACAAAGTAGAATCACCTGATGCGATCGAACCAGCCGGAAAAGGCGCATCAGTACTTTTTCGCTATTTTAGTGACAATAAAAGCGCGGGTATCTGTTACAAAGGTCTTTACCGGACAGCAGTTTTGAGTGTACCTATTGAAACGATTTCGACCGATGGCGAAAGAGATGCCCTGATAAAGCAATTGCTTCGAATTTTAGATTTAAAATAGAATCATATGAAATCGCCATGAAATGCCCTTTTACCAACAGAAATGTTAATGACTTTGTGGCTATTGCATGTGGCAACTAAAAAGCAAATTTTTAAAGCATGAAGATTACCTGTTTTGTCCCTTTTGGGAGTGAAAAGGAGACCAACGCAACCGTTCAGGAGCTTAAGAGCTCAGACCTCGTTGCCAAAATATTTATTACAGGCTCCGAAAATAAATTGTTTGAAGTTACCGGAGCAGAATGGCTTAGTTCCGGAAGCCTGGCTTCCGGAACTGTAATAAAAGCCATCGCGGCTCACAGCAGCACTGATTATGTTCTTATATACATCAGGAATAGTCCGCTGAAGTTGAGTCAATATGCCCTCGATCGTTTTATCCGGGTTGCCGAAGATACGGGAAGCGGGATGGTATATTCCAATTTTCTTGCTGTGAAAGCCGGCAAAACAGAATCGCATCCATTAATTGATTACCAGGAAGGAAGTTTGCGGGATGATTTCAATTTCGGTTCACTTTTGTTTTACCATACAGAAAAGTTAAAAATAGCAGCCGCCACTGTTGATGAATCCCTTCTCCATGCCGGACTTTATGCGCTTCGGCTTAACCTTTCCCTGATGGCTCCCATTTTTCGCATCCCCGAATATCTTTACACGGAAGAGGAGTCTGATTTGAGACTTTCCGGTGTGAAAATCTTCGATTATGTAGATCCTAAAAACCGGGGAGTTCAAATTGAGATGGAGAAGGTATGCACCCAATTTCTAAAGGATGCCGGTGCCTTTCTTGAACCAAATTTCCAGTCTGTCGACTTTGGCCGCGATAGTTTTCCGGTCGAAGCGACCGTCATTATTCCTGTGAGGAACAGGGTAAGGACCATTGAGGATGCCATCCGATCTGTTTTATCGCAGAAGACCAATTTCGCCTTTAACCTGATCATCGCTGACAACTTTTCGACCGATGGCACCACCGAGCTGATAGAAAAATATGCCCGGAAAGATCCGAGACTGATTCATCTGATACCGGACCGCAATGACCTGGGAATCGGCGGATGCTGGAATGCCGCGGCAGCACACCCATCATGTGGAAAATTTGCCGTTCAGCTCGACAGCGATGATCTCTATCTGGATGAAACCACCCTTCAGCAAGTTGTTGATACTTTCTACCGCGAAAAATGTGCCATGGTCGTCGGTTCCTATCGAATGGTCAATTTTGACCTGCAGGAGATTCCTCCGGGGATCATCGATCACAAAGAATGGACACCCGACAATGGAAGAAATAACGCATTGCGTATCAATGGATTGGGTGCACCCAGAGCCTTCTTTACGCCGGTTCTTCGTTGCATAAAAGTACCAAACGTCAATTATGGAGAAGATTATGCACTTGGTTTGGCCATTTCGAGGTACTACCAGATCGGCAGAATTTACAATCCGATTTACCTTTGCAGGAGGTGGGATGACAATTCAGACGCTTCCCTGAGTGTAGAGGTGATGAATGGCCATAATCTGTACAAAGACCGGATCAGGACAATTGAATTTTTAGCCAGGAAAGCCATGAATGCCGGGAAATGAAACGGGAAACGGGAAGAGAGAAGAGAGAAACGGGAAACGGGGAAACGAGAAGAGAGAAACGGGGAAACGGAGAAACGAGAAGAGAGAAACGGAGAAACGAGAAGAGAGAAACGGGAAGAGAGAAACGGGAAACGGGAAACGGAGAAACGAGAAGAGAGAAACGGGAAACGAGAAGAGTGAAACGGGAAACGGGGAAACGGAGATGGCAAATGATACAAAAAAGTGATCGATACAGGGATTTTCTACATGAGCAAAACCTTATCTGGCAGTTATCGGCAGAGAACTACCATGGATTAGAGCTTGTCGAAGAGAAAACAATGCTGATTGATGGCTTTAAGATTAAAGTCCAGTTCAATCCGCAAAGAATGCGCTCTTCGACAGCCAAAGTTGACCCAAACTCAATCGCTGCCAGAAAATGTTTTTTATGTGCCGAAAATCGTCCGCCGGAACAGATCAGATTGGATCTGGGAGACGATTTCCTTCTTTTGGTTAACCCTTTCCCAATTTTTCGAACCCATTTTACCATTCCTTCGATTCATCATATTCCACAAAGGTTAGTTGCAAATCTGGAGTCCATGTTCCATATTTCCAGATTGATGGAGGGATTTCTCTTGTTTTACAACGGACCTGAATGTGGCGCCTCGGCACCGGATCATCTCCATTTTCAAGCCGGAGAAACCGGATTTTTGCCGGTTGAGTCAGAATTTGCCACATTGAAAATAACTGATGGAAATTTATTTTACGATAGTGAAAGCCTTAAGATTTGGGCTTTCGACCACTACATTCGCAAAATGATTTCATTGGAAACGGATAATATGCAACCGGGAATCAATATGATTGAAAAAATTCTTTCCCGATTCCGGGAAATTCAATCCGAAAAAATTGAACCCATGCTGAACCTGTTGTGTACCTTTAGCAAGGGCAAATGGATCATTCATATGTTCCCGCGAAAGCAGCACCGACCCTCTCAATATTTTGCTCAGGGAAATGCTCAGCTGCTTATCAGTCCGGCAGCTGTCGATTTAGGTGGAGTTTTCATAACCCCGCGCCGTGAAGATTTTGACAAAATTACAGCCGGTGATATTGCTGATATTTTCGAACAAGTTACTTTGAATGACAAGGAATTTAAAGATCTGAAGGATATAATTTATAAAAAGTAGAAATGGAACAGCCAAAGCTTAAGATTGGGATCATGGCGGAAACTGAAATTAATTTCTGTTTCAGGCAAACCTATATCTCAAATTCGAATGGCAACTCGTTTTTCGGGAATCAAACGATTCACATCAAAGAAGGAAAATTGCTTCTAAATGGTGATGAGCTGACTTGCAATAATCTGCTATTTGAACCTGCCGATAAAAAAAACGGTGCCTTTGAACTTTTTGATGTCACAATCGGCGTACAATTTCATTGGGAACGCAAAGAAAATCAATTATTTAAAGGTTCACTTCAATTTTTAACGGATGACGGCAAGATACTCGCGATCAATATTCTGTCACTTGAAGATTATCTGATCAGCGTGATATCTTCCGAGATGAGCGCGACAAGTAGCATGGAATTGCTAAAAGCGCATGCCATTACCTCGCGTTCGTGGCTAATCGCACAAGTGGTGAAGGGAAAAGAACTGAGACAAACGCGCGAAGAGTACCAGACCATATTCGAGTCGGAAGAGGAGTACATTCGCTGGTGGGATCGCGAGGACCACGCCCTTTTTGATGTTTGTGCCGATGACCATTGTCAACGTTACCAAGGGATTACGCGTCAAACCAGTCCGCTGGTCGAAAAAGCCGTCACAGAAACGTCCGGGTTGGTTCTGATGTCAGGAGGCCAGGTTTGCGATGCCCGATTTTCCAAAAGTTGCGGCGGTGTGACAGAGACCTTTGAAAAAGTTTGGGAGCCAATCCTGCACCCCTATCTGCAGACTTTGTACGATTACAGCGCCAAGGCAAGCGATACGGCTTTGAAGCTGACTGAAGAATCCTCAGCAGAAGCATGGATTCGCTCCTCCCCTACCGCTTTTTGTAACACCACGGACCGCAAGGTATTATCTCAGGTCCTCAACGATTACGATCAGGAAACGGTGGATTTTTACAGGTGGAAGGTCTCCTTTTTGCAATCAGAATTAGCCGAACTTCTGCAACGAAAAACCGGCATCAATTTCGGTTCCATTTTGGCTCTTAATCCGGTAGAAAGAGGACATTCCGGCAGGATTATCAAACTGGAAATTGTTGGGACGCTGAAGAAAATGGTTTTCGGCAAAGAGTTGGAGATCAGGAAAATATTATCCAATTCACATTTATATAGTTCTGCATTTGTCGTGGATTACCATGATATCTCAAATGGAATACCCGCTAAATTCGTTCTGACGGGAGCCGGATGGGGGCATGGTGTCGGATTGTGCCAGATCGGAGCGGCCATGATGGGAGCAAAAGGGTATTCGTACGAAAAAATCCTGATGCATTATTTCGTTGGCTCGGAGCTGAAGAAAATTTATGAGAGCTGAGACATGAGAGATGATTGAAATTGAAAAGAAGCGAGAAGCAGCAAGGAAAAAGTCTCTTGGAGAATTAGGCGAACTATTTGCTTTAAAGGCATTGGTAGATAAAAAATTTGACAGAATTAGAAATCTGAATGATGATATAATGAACGAAACATTCGCCGATATCGAATGTGAAAAAGATGGAAAATGTTTTATTATTAGTGTAAAAGCCAGAAACAAATACCAAAAGAACGGGAAACTAAATACTAGATACAATCTCGGATCTGAGGTTTATAAAAAGGCAACATTTGCCGAAAAGAAATATAATGCTTCTGCATTCCGGATGGCAATACAATTTGATCAAAAAACATTTTCAATCTTTTTTGGCTCACTCCTTGAATTACATGGAAGTAGAGCAATACCTGTTGATAAATGCGAGAAAGGCATAATTGGAGAGATTTGGGAACTTAATAAACGACATTATTTTGATTTTGGATACTATACAAATCAAGAAAAGTAATAAACAGCCACCTTTATTCATAACTTAACAATGAAAGACTGAAATTTATGAAAAGAACTACCCGCAACCCCTGGGCCTGGATCCCGTCACTATACTTTGCCGAAGGGATTCCATATGTGGTGGCTATGACGGTTGCCGTGATCATGTTCAAAAGACTGGGAATCTCAAATACAGACATTGCCCTGTACACCAGCTGGTTGTATCTTCCCTGGGTCATTAAACCTTTGTGGAGCCCGGTGGTAGACCTTTTCAAAACAAAACGGTGGTGGATTGTGGTCATGCAGTTGGTGGTTGGAGCTGCCCTGGGCGGTGTGGCACTCGCCATTCCTATGCCGGGCTTTTTCAAAATCACGCTGATCTTTCTCTGGCTGCTGGCTTTCAGCTCGGCCACCCATGATATCTCGGCTGACGGATTTTATATGCTTGGGCTCAACGAACACCAGCAAGCCTATTTTGTTGGGATCCGAAGTACTTTTTACCGCATTGCCATGATCACCGGACAAGGTCTGCTGATCATTCTTGCCGGATATTTTGAAACTGCTACCGGTTTACCCCCCGTTGAAATCAACGTAAAAACCAATCCGGAATATTCCCGGACATTTAGCCTTCCGACTGTAAATCAAAATGCTACTGTTCAAAAAGCCAATGCCAATTTTCTGGTATATCCCGAGGTGGTAACCATTTCTACACAGAATATCCCCACCAGGCAAATGGATTCAATCCGGAAAGTTGTTGCCAGCCATAACTTCTCCCTGGGTTTTGTCGGCAATGGCCGTCAGTCGGCTTCCGCCGGAAAAGACCCGGAGACCTCCTGGTGGTCTGATTACATCTCCTCCCCATTGAAAGGATTCCTGCAAAAGCATTTTCAAAAATCTGAAGAGATTCAATCAGGTGAGCGTCTTACGGGCAACTGCTCCGTGGTGGCAATAAAACTAAGCGGCAAACCGGAGGTCGGAAAGGAGATGATCCTCAACTTCAAACAAAAAGATGGCGACAACAGTCTGAAACTTTTGGAAGGAGAACGTCTGGCCTTTCACCTTGAAAACTGGGAACAGCCTGCCTACCTCTTGTTTCAGGCCGATCCCAAACTAATTACAGTTGCCGGGGCTCGTTTTAAAGGCACCTCAGGAAATATCCATTTAGCCTGGAGCATGACCTTTGTAATCCTGGCCATCCTTTTCATCATCTTCTCATTTTATCACCGATTTATATTGCCATTCCCTCCATCGGACAAAAGAGTCGTTAAAGCGGAGGAGAGCATCTTTGGGGCATTTTTCAAAACTTTTGCCTCATTCTTTAAGCGGAAGGAAATTTGGGTTATTCTCTCCTTCCTGATGCTTTATCGTTTGGGCGAGGCACAACTGATAAAAATGGCTTCACCTTTTATGCTTGACTCCAGACAATTAGGTGGATTAGGGCTCACAACCGGTGATGTCGGACTAATCTATGGCACCTTCGGAATTCTCGCATTAACAGCTGGTGGTATTTTGGGTGGTCTCGCGGCTTCACGAAAGGGCTTCAGATACTGGCTCTGGTGGATGGTTCTGGCCATCAACATTCCGCATCTTGCCTATGTCTACCTGGCCTACGCCCAGCCGACCAATTATCTGGTAATCAGCCTCTGTGCTGCCATAGAACAATTTAGTTACGGATTCGGTTTCACTGCTTACATGCTCTACATGATTTATATTTCCGAAGGTGAAAACAAAACAGCTCATTTCGCCATTGCGACAGGATTTATGGCTCTTGGCATGATGCTGCCAGGAATGTTTTCGGGATGGTTACAGGATATTATCGGATACAAGAATTTCTTTGTCTATGTCATGCTTTGTATGATCCCCGGAGTGATTCCGGTCTTTTTCATGAATGTGAAACCGGAGTTCGGGAAGAAAGTTGAGAGTTGAGAACTGAGAGTTGAGAGTTGGAAGATGGGAGGATGAGACAGTAAAATACAAGGGTGGCCCGGTATAGCCGTCCGAACAGAAAAAAAGTGATGAGCGAGGTGAAAATTAAAGTAGAAGGAATGAAAAAAATATGGGTTTTTATATTTTTCTTAATGTTGGGTTGGAAGTTGCAAGCCCAGGTAGATCTTGAGAAATTATTGCGCCATCCGTGGGTCGATTCTGTATTTCAGTCTCTGACTCCTGAGCAGCGGATTGGTCAATTAGTTTGGATCAATGTATCGGCCAAAAATAGCCTGACCAAACAATTGAAAGATGCCGAATTGATCAAAAGATATGGTATTGGCGGCATAATCTTTTTCGAAGGGGATCCTGTCACCCAGGCTGGCCTGACTAATTTCTACCAATCTATTTCAACTACACCGGTGCTTTCCGTAATGGATGCCGAATGGGGCATAGGTATGCGATTGCAGAGTATTATGCCCTTTCCATATAACATGGCCATGGGCGCCACCGGAGATACTGCATTAGTGAAAGAAGCTACCGGTGAAATGGCCCGACAGATGAAACGAATAGGAATAAACATTTCACTGGGACCATCATGTGATATCAATACGGAGCCCATGAACCCGATCATTGGCATGCGTTCTTTTGGCGAGTCCAGAAAGCTGGTGAGCGATTTCAGTCTTGCATACATGCGTGGACTTCAGGAAAACGGCATTCTTGCTACTGCCAAACATTATCCCGGTCACGGGGATACGCAGTCCGACTCCCATTTAATGTTACCCCAGCTGCCCTATTCAAGAGAAAGGCTTGATTCATTGGAGCTTTATCCCTTCCGGGAGCTTTCAAAAGCCGGAGTTGGATGCATCATGACCGCTCATCTGAATGTTCCTGCCATCGATTCTTCAAAAGCCTTACCATCCAGCCTCTCTGCCAAAATTGTGGACCGGATATTGCACAAAGAGTGGAAGTTCCGGGGATTAGTGATTACCGATGCCATGAACATGAAGGGGGCAAAAGGATATGAGGATCCGGGAAGATTAGAGGTCTTGGCGTTAAAAGCAGGAAATGATGTAGTAGAATTCCCGTCAAATCCTGAACTGGCCATCAAGGCCATAGCTGAAGCGGTGAAAAGCAAAGAATTATCCGGCGAAGAGATCAATCTGAAATGCCGGAAAGTATTGGCTGCCAAGTTGTGGTGCGGACTTAATCATGGTACAAAAATTGAAACAAACAATCTGATCGCGGAAATCAATACACCAAAGGCAGAGTTGATAAAACGAAGGATCATCGAAAGTTCTCTTACCTTGCTTGAGAACAAAGAGAAGATCATTCCGGTAGGAAATCTTGAAAAGGTAAGGATTGCGGCAGTATCTGTTGGAAGTGAGAAGATTACACCATTTCAAAAGATGCTTTCAAAATACACGAAAGTGGATTTTTTTCAGCTGAAGCAAAATTTTTCCGAGGCTGAAAGAAAGGAGCTTCAGAAGAATTTGCAACCCTATGATTTGGTTGTGGCAGGAATCCATTCGATGTATGAAAGTAAACTGCGCCGCTCGCTTCAGGTCGGAATCCTTCAAAATGAGAAATCGGTCAGGCCATATGGGGTGACCGATGGACTTGATTCATTGCTTTCGTTTCTATCTGAGAAGCAAAAGACCATTGCCGTACTATTTGCCAGTCCGTATGGATTAAGCGAATTGCATCATCCCATTCATACAGATGGCCTTCTGGTCGCTTATCAAAATGATTCTCTGGCACAAGAACTATCAGCCCAGCTGATTTTTGGCGGAATCGGTGCCAAGGGAAAACTTCCGGTCTCTGTCTCAGGAAAGTACAAATCAGGCGATGGTTTGGCAATCCAAAATCCCATTCGGTTGAAATATACCTTACCGGAAGAGGTAGGAATGAGATCCGATCGTCTGAACCGGCAAATTGATTCGATCGTTGGGCAAGCTTTGGACCTGAAGGCATTTCCAGGCTGCAATGTATTGGTGGCAAAAGATGGGAAAATCATCTTTCGAAAGGCCTATGGTTTTCATGGCTATGATAAAATTATTCGCGAAAACGAAGACGACTTATATGATCTGGCCTCAGTTACCAAGATAACCGGGGGGTTGCCTGTCTGGTTAAAATTATATGACGAAGGAAGGATCAATCCGGACAAATTCGTATCCACTTACTATCCCGAATGGAAAAACAGGCTCTTTCATCGCTCCAACAAGTCGGATATTACCGTGCGGGAGCTGTTGTCGCATCAATCGGGCCTGACACCATTCCTGCCTTTCTGGAAAAAATCTCTGAAGAACGGGAAAATATCCGCGGGATGGTATGCCTTCGAACCCGATCCGGAACATAAACTACAAGTAGCCAAAGGGTTGTATCTCGACAACCGGTTTCCGGAAACTGTGTACAAATCCATCAGAAAATCTCCATTAAAATCACGGGGGAAATACGTTTACAGTGATTTGCCATTTGTAATGACTCCCAAAATAACAACCGGCATTTCAGGCGAATCCTACCTGGAAACGCTTGACAACAGTTTTTACAAACCCTTGGGAGCATACCGGATTACCTACAACCCCCTGCTGAAATTTCCGGACAACGAAATCATCCCTACGGAGTTGGATAATTACTATCGGAAACAGCAGCTGATTGGTACAGTCCATGATGAATCATCAGCCGTTTTGGGAGGGATTTCAGGCAATGCCGGTTTATTTGCCACAGCCAACGATTTGGCCAAATTGCTGCAAATGTATCTTCAAATGGGAAACTATGGCGGAAGAGCGTACCTAAAGCAGTCTACAATGAAAGAGTTCACACGTGTACAATTTCCGCAAAACAAAAACAGGCGCGGCCTTGGCTTTGATAAGCCTTCGCTAAATAACTCTGATTTAAGTGAAAAAGAAGCTTATCCAATCAAGGCTGCTTCACCCGAAAGCTTTGGACACTCAGGATATACCGGAACTTTTGTCTGGGTCGATCCAAAATATGGACTTGTCTATATTTTTCTTTCAAACAGGGTCTTTCCCAGCAGAGAAAACAACAAGATAAGTGACCTGAATGTACGAACTGAAATTCAGCGAATTATATATAAAAATATGATGGAAAACTGATCGGTATTATATCTGGCAATTAGTCAAAATCAATATTAAAATTTGTTACATTAGTCCCATTAATCCTGTATTACCAAAGCAAATATTTATGGTCCGTTTATGCGTTTGTCTGGTAAGTGCCGTTCTGTTGGTCGCTTGTCATTCTGTTGACTCAGTTATAAAAGAGGCCGAGCAGATTTCACGGAGTGTGGCCAATCAATTTATTCCTGATTCGAGAGAAGATTTATTCCAAATTCAATTCAGAACCAAGGGAAAGACATTGTTGGTATTTGGTGAGACTACCAATTCTGAAGCCAAAAAAGCACTGATCGTCCAATTAAAAAATTTAACAATTCCGATCGAAGATAGCATCCGATTTTTACCGGATGCAGCCTTGGGGGCAATCACCTGGGGACTTGTTAATGTCAGCGTATGCAACATTCGCAGCAAACCCGGTCACAGTTCTGAGATGTCTACCCAGGCCATTCTCGGCACACCTGTCAGGATCTTAAAAAAATCGAATTCCTGGTTATTTGTACAAACTCCGGACCGATATCTGGGCTGGGTGGATGACGATGCCATACAGCAAACAGATTCTGCAGGTATGGGAATCTGGAGAAATTGCAAAAGAGTCATTTATCTGCCATTGTCCGGAACCGGTCTAGATCCTATTACAAATGAGGCTGTTACAGATTTGGTAGCAGGAAGTATCCTGAAATTTGATACAATTGCCAAATCCCAAGCTCATCTGGAAATGGCTGATGGTCGAAAATTAATTGTGCCGGCAAGTGATGGAATGGACTTTGAAATCTGGAAAAAACAGACCCAAGCCTCTGCTGCCTCCTTAGGTATTGCTTCTAAAACATTGATGGGTCGCCCTTATCTTTGGGGAGGAACATCGTCTAAGGGTGTGGATTGCAGTGGCTTTGTTAAAACAGTCTTTTTTCTCAACGGAATAATTTTGGCCAGAGATGCATCACTACAGTTCAGACATGGTCTGTTTACCGATCCCAGTAGTGGCTATCATGCTTTAAAACCGGGCGATCTGGTCTTCTTCGGAAGAAAAGCAGAAGGTAACAGGCTTGCAAAAGCTACACATGTTGGATTGTATTTGGGTGACGGAGCCTATATCAACTCCTCAGGATATGTCAGGATAGATAGTTTTGATCCTGCTCAAAAAGGATATTCAAAAATTAGGGCAGACAATTGGCTGGGCGGCCGTACCATCCTTGGAGTTGATGGAGAAAAAGGAATTGTGCGCGTCAGGGATCATCCGTGGTATTAAGATGGAGAGATGGAGAGACGGAGAGACGGAGTGAAATAGATTTGAACTCCGGAGGAGTGACCTGTTTGTAGAAGAAATAATTTATAGAAATGCTGTCCGCGATCGAATTTTTAATACGGCCTATTTCTAAATTCGGACAGAAGGTTCGGAATATTTGAAGAAGCCAACACAAATAGAATAGCAAAAAAATCAATATGAAAACGAACCGAAGAGCATTTATAGGAGCAACTACCTTGGCAGCCGGTGCAGGAATCTTAACCTCTTTTACCAAAGATGGGAAATCCCTTCCCCGTTATAAAGCATCAGGCAATGGATTGAATCTGACTTTCAGACCCTACGAATTGCAACTTAAACACGTTTTCACCATTGCCTCCAACTCCAGAACCACAACAGCGGTAATGCTGACAGAAATCGAATGGGAAGGCGTAACGGGCTATGGAGAAGCATCCATGCCACCTTATCTGGGTGAGTCGCACCAGACTGCCACCAAATTTCTCTCTTCATTAAATTTATCACAATTCAAGGATCCCTTCAGAATGGAGGAAATACTTGAGTACGTGGATGCTGTCTTACCAGGAAATTGTGCTGCGAAAGCGTCTGTTGACATTGCATTGCACGATCTGGTCGGAAAACTCCTCAACCAGCCATGGTACAGAATCTGGGGCTATTCTGCGGAGAAAACCCCGCTTACGACCTTCACAATTGGCATTGACAAAAGTGCAGAGGTGATGGCTAAAACCAAAGAGGCATCAGCCTTCAAAATATTAAAGATCAAGATCGGTGGCGGCAACGACGAAGAGATGATAAAAAGTGTTCGTTCCGTTACCAATGTGCCACTCTGCGTGGATGTCAATCAGGGTTGGAAAGACCGTCAGCAAGCATTGGACAAAATCTACTGGTTGAAAGAGCAGGGCATCGTCTTCATTGAGCAGCCGATGGATAAAAACAATTTTGATGACACTGCCTGGCTCACACAAAACAGTCCGCTGCCCATCATCGCGGATGAGGCCATGCAAAGGGTAGGCGATCTAAACAAGCTACATGGAGTCTATTCGGGCATTAACTGCAAATTGATGAAATGCACCGGAATGCGCGAAGCCCACAAGATCATTGAGATGGCACGCAGTTTAAAAATGAAAACGCTGATGGGCTGCATGACAGAAACTTCTTGTGGGATCAGTGCCGCTTCTCAACTTTCACCGGTTGTTGATTGGGCTGATCTGGATGGCAACCTCTTAATCTCAAACGATGTGTTCGAAGGGATGAAAGTATTGGATGGGAAGGTCACGTTAAGTTATTTGCCGGGAATTGGAGTCTCGAAAAGGAGTTAATATCCATTACGCGTCCCTCGTAAAATAAGCAAAGGCTGTATCAATTGGGATACAGCCTTTGCTTATTAATTATCTAAGAATTTAAGATTACCATCCTACGGTTTGAGTAAGCTTATAACCCTTACCGAGATATTCACTTATTTGAGTATTCCCAATAGGTGCCATATTGACTCTTTCTGTAAATGCGTCTCTGTTAGATACATTTTCAGGAATATAATAACCTACCATACTAGCAGCATTTGATCCATTATAGGTGACAATAGTACCATCATCCTTTTTGACCTGAAGTTTGTTCACTTTGGCAGGAACTAACCATTCAGGAAATTCTGTCTGGAAGTTACACCATAATCCGAGTAGATTATCAGGATCAGTATTAGCCATGTAGCTAATTTTTTTCCAGCGTTTAATATCTAACAAACGGGATGTTTCAAAAACAAACTCCATTCTGCGTTCACGACGAATTTCCCAAATCAGTGCAGGAACATCAGAATCACGGTCAGGATCATTGGCTAATGTAGCAAGCGATAAGGCAGCTGTTTTTTTGATCCCTTTAGCAATTGCTGTAGCATCCAGTGGACGGTTATGGATTGCATTGATTGATGCATCAATATCTGCCTGTGTTACAGCTGCTCCACCCATTGAAGCCAATTCAGCTTTGGCCTCAATCCAATTTAACACTACTTCAGCTAACCTCATTACCGGAGCATCACTTGTATTGGTACTTGATCCATAGATGGCTGGATATGGTCCAGGATAGAAAGTTACTCCGGTACGGTCGATAAACTTACAGGCATACAGTAAGGTACCCGACTCTTTCTTGGGTGCATTCCAGAAGGTAGCTTCAAATCGTGGGTCACGCGTGGCTACCATGTTCTTTATGTCTAATATATTGGCATTAGGAACCGT
Source organism: Bacteroidia bacterium (assembly GCA_025358395.1). The sequence goes on along the minus strand of JANYJT010000189.1, from coordinate 7,915 downwards.
TGATAATTTGTAAGGTTTGCCGTCATTGCACAAAAATGCTTTCGCAAGTTTCAGATTTGGTCCTTGACTTTGGGCTTCATAACCATTAGAATAAGAAGTAACAGAATGCAAAACTCCAATTGTAGAATTGTATTCACGATATAAAATTACCTCTTTGTTGCTTGCTAAACTCTCCGATCCAAACAAAGACCTAAAGTCACTGGTAAAAGAATACCTGCCAGATGCCATGACAACATTTGCAGCTTTAACCGCCAGATCAAGGTACTTTTGGGCCTTTGCTGTATTGTTCGACTGGTATTTTTGCCAGGTACCTTCAAACAACATCAAACGGGAAATAAACCCTGCAGCGATGTATTTGTTCAAATATTGATTGTCACCATCGGTTAGGCGCATGTTGTCAAGAACATAAACGAAATCATCGTAAACCTTGTCCATTACCACTGCCCGGTCGTCTCTGTCTTTGTAAAGCAAATCAAGCTCTGAGTCGCCAACAACCTTGTCATAATAAGGTACATTTCCAAATACGCTTACCAGACGGCTATATTCAAAACCTCTGAAAAACCGAGCTACTGCACTCCAATGCTGATAAACAGGAGTTGAAATGTTTACACCTTTCATTGCTTCAATCCTTTCCAGAAACAGATTTGATTTGCGAACCCAGGCAAAATCCCAGGTAGGTCCGGTATAAGTAAGCAACCATGCAGCAGCTTCACTTGTTGAGACCCTTGAGGCAGGTGCCTGGGTTTCAAAACCACTTTGCTTGCCTGCTGAAGCAAGGTCATCAGAGAAATAATAACCTCTAAGTGAGGCGTAATCCTCCGTAAAGCTGGAATTATAACCTACAAAGTAGTTGGTATAAAAGCCATTCGCAAACAATCGGAGATTATTTTCGGATGTCCAGTAGTTTCCATCGTTCATTGTAGTCAACGAGGGTCTGTCAAGAAAGTCTTTGCAACCGGCAAATCCAAGCGAGACTAATGCTATTAAAATGATTGTATTTTTTTTCATGATACTTGAATTTTAAAAGTTCAACTGAATACCAACTGACGAACTCTTGTAGGTAGGGATACTTACACCAGTGCGGCCAGCATTGTAGTTAGAGGTATTCCACATAGAGTAGCCTTCAATTTCCTCAGGATCAATAGGTAATGTGCCAAGATGATCGAAAGTAAAGAAATTCTCCAAGGCTATATAGACGCGCAATTTTTTAACATTAATCTTCTTGAGAATATCCGCAGGTAAAGAATATCCAACTGTTATGTTTTTGATTCTTAAATAAGCCATATCCAGTAAATACATCGATTGAACCTGCATATTCAAGGTTGTACTGCTTCCTGCTTGATTATATGGTGCTGGATAGAAGGCGTCTGTACGGTCTGATCTCCAAAAATTACCAGCAAATGCTTCAGGTATGGCACCATCCGATGAATTGTATCCTGGGATTGCAAGGAATCCATCACCCCAAACACTCCGTTTTCCGACACCCTGAATGAATACAGAAGCATCAAATCCTTTGTAATCAGCACCTGCACGTAAACTGTACAGATATCTTGGAGTTGAATTCCCAATGATTTTTAAATCACCATAATCGGCAACACCGCTTGCATTCGTCAGCAATCGATTACCCGGATTAATTACACCATCGCCATTTAAATCTTTAAACTTTACATCACCGGGACCAAATTTAAAGTTACCTGCCTGAAATCGTCCTTGAGTAGGAGCATTAGGATCTGATAACTGGTTAACAGAGTAGCTATCTTTGGTTGTGAAAGGAACAAACTTACCCGCAGCATCATAAACAAAATCTTCTTTTTGATACAATCTGTCGGTTTCGTAACCCCATATCTCACCATAGGTTTTGCCAACATACCATGAATCGATACTTTGTGTTGAACCATATTTGGTTATTGTAGTTTTGGAATCAGACAGTGATGCAACCAGATTTATGCCAACTCCATTTTTGAAGCGGTGGTTGTAATCAACTTGAAATTCAATACCATCTGTCCTCAATGAACCGAAGTTCCCCTGAGGTGCACCGGTACCATAAGTTGCTGGTATACCTTCCGAAGGTACAATCATGTTTTCAGTATCCCTTCTGTACCAGTCGAATCCAACTCCCAGATCACCTTTAAGGAATCGTGCATCGGCTCCAAGGTCAAGCGTGGTAATATCCTGCCAAGTTACCGTAGCAGAAACTGCACCCGGAGTACCAAATTGATAAAGTTTTGCTCCTCCAATCAAGAAGTTATTAAAAGAACCGCTCATGGTAGGAACGTACAAAGAGTTGCTGACGGTCTGGTCACCAATAGTACCCCAGGATCCGCGAACTTTTAGTGCGCTCAGCCAAGGTTTGGAAAATGCCATCCAGCTCTCTTCATTGACCCGCCAGCCTGCTGAGAAGGATGGGAAATAACGCCATTGAAGATCTGTAGGGAATTTAGATGTTCCGTCATAACGGAGGTTAGCTTCCAGAAGGTACTTTTCCTTGTAATTATAGTTCACGCGTCCATAGAAACCAAGCTGGGATTCCCAATATTCACCTCCACTGGTTGTCTGTGTTCCTGTTGCGAGATCAAACTGAGCATTGGTATAATCGATTAGCTGAGTTGTTTGAGACCAGTTATAGGCATTAACATAACTTACCCTGTTCAATCCTGCCATAAATTTGAACTGATGATCATCTGCCAATTTCCAATCATACGTTGTATTAATATTAAGTGTGCTCCACTTATCATTTTTCGAATAACGGTATACATGGTCCGGATTAGCACCAACAGCTGTATACTGCGACATAACCAGCTGATAAGCAGGCATTGCACCGGTAGCGGTAGAAGAAACCACTTCACCGGCATTGTTCATATAGATACGGCTTCCGGAAGCATCGTTTTTAGCTACAGCCGAAGACCATGTGTCCCTTGCCGTGAAACGTGTCCCGGGTCTTTCTGTAATGTACTCCTGGTTGGCATGCGTATAGTCGAAATTAATCTTCCAGTCTTTCATTGGAGTAATGGTAAACCCTCCGTTCATACTGGTATAGTTTGTCTCCTGGTTGGCGGTATTGGCAGCAGCCATTTCATACGCCGGGCTTCTAAGAGGATCACCATCTTCAGTGGTAAATGGGTATGTTGGACCCCAACGGTACAAATACAACCAGGGATCTGCGGTTGTAGAGTTGGTGGCATAAGCATACTTTTTCAAACGTTTGGAATACATCATTCCTGCATTAATTTTCAACCAGCTGTTAACCTCTGTTCCGATGCGAACAGCACTGTTGTAACGTTGAAAATCATCCTTTTTTGCTGGCTTTACCAATCCATCCTGTCCCAAATAACCTAAACTGATGTTGTAATCAGTTTTGCCATTTTTCCCATTGACAGATAAATTATGAGTTTGGGTTGGTGTCCACTCTTTGATCATATAGTTATAAGGATCATATGTTCTCAAGCCAATTTTGCGTCCATTTGCATCTACATACCAGTCGCGACCATACAACATGGGATCATTGGGCTTAACTACACTTCCATAGGTGTCCTGCCAAACCTTTGCTTTGTCGAAACCTTCGCGGGTAATCTGCCAGAATGCGCCGGCCACAGTTCCTCCGACACGCTCAAAAGCACTTACAGAATACTCTAAAGCATCCAAAGCTCCCATCTCCATTTTCTTGGAAATGTTTTGATAAGAAAGGTTGGCGGAATAGGAAACATTAACACTTTCTGTTTTTGCACCTTTTTTGGTAATAATCAAAATTACTCCAAATGCAGCCTTGGCACCATAAATCGATGCTGAAGCAGCATCTTTCAAGACCGAAATTGATTCAATATCGTCAGGATTAACCATTTGAATGGAAGGAATTTCGACGTTGTCCATCAAAATCAACGGAGAAGATCCACCTTGAAGTGATCCCAACTGTCCGCGAATCTTCATGATTGGATCTGAACCGACCTCTCCACTTGGAATCACGACGCTCAAACCGGGAGTTGTTCCCTGAAGTCCGCGTCCAACATCAGCAATTGGTCTTGCCTCCAAGACCTTGGTATCGACAGAAGCAACAGCACCGGTGAGGTTCGCCTTTTTTTGCTGACCATAACCAACAACTACCACTTCATCAATTTGCTGGTTGGAAGATTCCAGTGAAATGTTTAAAGTTGCCGATGTACCAACTTTAACTTCTTGTTGCTTCATTCCAATATAACTGACGACCAGCGTTGCACCAGCGGAAACCGAAAGTTCATACTTGCCATCCATATTGGTGGTGACTCCGTTCTTGCTTCCTTTCTCAAGAACTGACACACCCGGAAGTGTCTCATTGGTTGATTTATCACGGATGACTCCGGATATCAACCTCTTCTGTGCCATGGTCAATTGGACAATCATGCACAAGAGGAAAATTAATGCTACCGTTCTTTTCATGTGTAGATAATTTGTTTTTAATGGTCACATGGAACCCTCATTTAATCAAAAACTCTTTGTGAGCATTTTTTCATGAGAATTTCATAACAAACAGGTTAAAATAACATTTTGCTTTGAATTTATTGTTAACAAACCATTACAAAATTTTAATAAAATTAAACAATTAATTTGTATGTTGTATTACATCTTTTAGAAAATAATGTATTTTTTTTCTTCACCTGATTAAATGGGTATTTATAGATATTTTCATGATCTGTTTTAAGACCCGATTTTTTCAATTCGAAATCTGCAAAAAGATTAAAATTGCAACTTATTGCTTCATCGACCGCTATGAAAAAAATATTGATCCTATTCATTTCCCTTCACTGCATTGCAGCCTATTCACAGAAACTCCAATTTGCCCATATTACTGATACCCATATTGGTAGTCAGACAGCTGCTTCCGATCTGGAAAAAACGGTGGAGGACATTAACAGCCAAAAGGAAATTGATTTCGTAATTCTCTCAGGGGATATTACTGAATTCGGTTCAGATGATGAGCTGAATCAAGCCAAAAAAATTATTGACAAGCTTAATATACCTTCCTATACCTTACCGGGAAATCACGACTCCAAATGGTCGGAAAGTGGTAACAATAGTTTTGTCACCATTTTTGGATCCGAAATGTTTTCTTTCGAAAAAAACGGCATCCATTTTATCGGGACTGCCTCCGGACCCAACATGCGAATGGCACCTGGCCTGGTGCCAAGAGAACAAATAGTTTTTCTGGATTCGGTGCTCAAAAATCAAAAGAACCCTGATCAACCTGTCATCTTTGTGAACCATTACCCGCTGGATGAGTCGCTTTCTAACTGGTACGAGATTACTGACCGACTGCACGCTGTAAATATCAAAGCGACACTTCTGGGTCATGGCCATAGCAATCACCTGTACAACTTTGAAGGAATTCCGGGTATTATGGGACGTTCAAACCTGCAGACCAAAAAAGCTGAAGTTGGATATAACCTCGTTACCATCGAAAAAGATACCATTTACTATGCCGAGAGGCTCTCTTCAGGGAAAACTCTTCCTGTTTGGTGCAAAGTCCCGATAAGCATTGGCTCACGAATTAACTTCAATGGCACAAAATCCGGTAGTACCAAACCGGCCATTTCTTATCCAAGGCCAGACTATTCTGCCAACCAGAAATTTCCAAATGTCATTGAGTTATGGAAAATACAGGATAAGAGCGACATTGGAACAGGGATAACTTCAAGAAAGAATTTGGCCATTTATGGTAATACTGCCGGAGAAATTGTTGCCTTAGATCTAAATTCCGGAAAGAAGATCTGGAGCTTTCCTACCGGAGGTAAAATCTTTTCCACTCCGGCTATCAATGGGAGATATGTGGTTTGTGCATCCACAGACCACAACATCTATTGCCTCGATCTTAAAAATGGAAAATTGATCTGGATGCATCCAACCATTAAGCCAATCGTAGCATCCGCTGCCATAGAAGATGGCAAGGTTTACATTGGAGCATCAGATGGTATGTTTCGATGCATTAGCCTTACCGACGGAAAGTTGATCTGGAAATTCGAAGGAGTGGAAAATTTCGTAGAATGTAAACCGGTCATCCTTAAAAATGATGTCTGTTTTGGTTCCTGGGGAAATGCTTTTTATTCGCTCAATAAGAGCTCCGGGACATTAAACTGGGAAAGAAAGAAATACAACAACCGCATGCTCTCACCAGCGGCAGTATGGCCTGTTGCTGCCAGAGGTAAAATTTTCCTTGTCGCCCCGGATCGCCGTATGACTGCGCTGGATGAGAAGACCGGAAAAGAAATCTGGGATTCGGAGAAATATTCGTGCCGGGAGTCCGTCGGAATCTCCCCGGATAAAAATCTTGTCTACATCAAAAATATGACCGGTGGCAATGTGGAGGCATTTTTTACGGACTCAGAAGAGCAGAAATTGGCCTGGGAAAGCCCTGCAGATCTTGGATATGATATTGCTCCTTCACCCATTATTGAAGCCGGAAATTATATTTTCGTTCCAACTTCATCCGGCATGGTCGTAGCCATCAACAAAAAAACACATCTGGTAGCATGGAAACACAAAGTCTCTAATGCACTCATTAATTCAATTACTCCGGTAGGCAGAAATAGATTGATAGTAAGTGTCCTGGATGGGCAAATTGTTTGTCTAATGGTTAATGGTTAATCATTTCCTTTCCTTATTTTAGTAAAAATTCTACACCATGCTGTTAACCGATATACAGGCTTTCATTTTCGACATGGACGGAGTACTGATAGACAGCGAAAACCTCTATAAAGTTATTGAGAAAGAACTTTTTCAAAAGGTGGGCATTGAGATCGATCACGAAGAGCATGTTTCCTATCAGGGCTGTTCAAATCCTGTGATGTGGAGCAATATCAAAAAAAAACATCGAATACACCATCAAATTGATGAATTGGTCAGGATAACAGAAGAAACTGTCATTCGTCATTTTAGCTCATTGTCTGATGTACAACCCATGCCTGGCGTGGTTGACCTTCTGAACTTGTTGAAGAAGAAAGAAATTAAACTAGCCCTCGCCTCGTCATCCACCATAGAAGTAATCAGAATTATTCTGGCCAAAACACATCTTGATTCATTTTTTGATATCATTGCAGACTGCACAGAAGCCGGTTCTGGTAAACCTGATCCGGCCATCTTTCTTTTGGCTCAAAAGAAATTAAATGTCCCAAAAGAAAACTGTGTAATCATAGAAGATTCTACCAATGGAATAAAAGCTGCCATTGATGCAGGTATATATTGCATTGCATTCAATGGTCCAGGTTCCGAACATCAGAATCAATCGGCAGCAAATTGGCGCATCAGGAGCTTTTCAGAAATAATTGAGAAATATACTCAGGAAAGGAATTAATACTTAAATACCAAACGTTATGAAACATCTTATTTCAATTAGTTTGTTGTTCTGTTTCTTTAATCTGGCTGCCCAGACAAAATCAGAATCTAAGCTGTCGTACTGTTACGACGAACTCACAGCTCCCGATTTTGTAAGTGCGGTAAAAAAATCTTCGGGTGTTTGCCTTCTACCTCTTGGAATCCTGGAGAAACATGGTCCTCACTTACCTCTTGGAACGGATATTTTTGAATGCCGAAAAGTTGCCTTCACCGCGGCAGAAATGGAATATAGTGTCGTTTTTCCAACTTATTATGTTGGTCAGATCAACGAGGCTAAACACCAGCCGGGAACCATCGCATATAGCCCTGACCTCCTATGGAAGATGCTTCAGGAAACTTGTGATGAGCTCTCCCGTAACGGTTTGAAAAAAATCATCATCGTAAATGGTCACGGGGGAAACAATGATTTTCTGAGATACTTTTGCATGTCCCAATTGAACAGTCCGAAAGATTATATTTTGGTGTTCTTTCAACCAAATGACAACCAGGATGTTGCTAAAAAGATCGAAGCATTGAGACAAACCAAAACCGGTGGTCATGCCGACGAAATGGAAAC
>JANYJT010000178.1 GCA_025358395.1 Bacteroidia bacterium | reverse complement strand
ACACTTTATACACTCAAAGGAAATTCGGCATCCCCGATGCAGTTTTACCTAACTGACAGTGTCCGAAATTTTCTCAGGGGTGCCTTGTATATCAAAGAGGTTCCAAATTATGACAGTCTCAGGCCTGTCATCAATTTTTTGTCGCAAGATGTTGTTAAGATGATTGAAACGACCGAATGGAAAACTACAAATGGCCGTTAAGTTTATTGAACATCTGGAAGAAGGTCTTTTAGGGCTATGGGAAATTACCGAGACAACGGAATTCTTAATCGAACTTTTAAACCCCAAACCTGAAGAGCTTGAACGTTTTTTATTGTTGAAAAATGAACAGCGGAAGAAAGAGTGGCTCGCTGTGCGACTTCTATTGCAACAGATGACCGGAGAAAATTCAAAAATAAGCTATGACAGCGAAGGGAAGCCTCTTCTCGTCAATTTCGCCGGTCATATCTCCATCACACACTCGTCAAATTATGCGGCGATCTATTTCCATTCTGAATATCAACCAGGTATCGACATCGAATTAATTACCAGAAATGTGGTTCGGGTTGCAAGAAGATTTCTATCAGAAAAAGAGTTAGCAGATTGCATGATAGCCAATCAACCTTCAAACAAAGAAATAATGCTGCGGTGGTGCGCCAAGGAAGCTGTATTTAAAATGATTCCTTTCTCCAACATTGACTTTTCCAGTCAAATTTTATGCAACGCCTCTTCATTCAGTTCCGTGGAAGGGAACCTGAAAGCGATTTTCAGTTCTGGAAAGGTCAGTTACGATATAACTTTAAAATACAGGCTGATAGGCGAACTTTTAATGGTCTGGGGCCATCTGAAAACTTGATATCGAACTATTTTACCTGGATATCAAACATCTTCTTTTCTCCTATGTATCCTTCCAGCCGGTCATCAATTGCCACAGGTCCTACTCCTGCAGGAGTTCCGGTATAAATCAGATCACCAATTTTTAATGTCACATATTTCGAAACATGTTCAATAATGGTATCGAAGGAGAAAATCATTAACTGCGAATCACCCGACTGTACCACTTCTCCATTGCGCCTGAGCGAAAAAAGGATTCTTCCCAAATCTCCCAGTTCCTCCTTGGAAATAAATTTGCCAAGAACAGCAGAAGCATCAAAGGCCTTGGCTTTCTCCCATGGAAGACCCTTCTCGATAAGCTGACGTTGAAGATCCCGTGCCGTAAAGTCTATGCCCAATCCAATTTCATCGTAATACCGAGGGGCAAACCTGGCTTCAATGTTTTTCCCCAACCTGCTAATTTTGATAACCAGCTCTATTTCATGGTGGATCTCTTTGGAAAAATCTGGAAGGAAAAAAGGTTTGTTATCAAGTAAGAGTGCAGAATCCGGTTTCATGAAAAAAACCGGCTCAATGGGAACATCATGGTGAAGTTCCAATGCATGTTTTACATAATTACGGCCAATACAAATTATTTTCATGACGATTTAATATTAAGTAAATCAATTTGTTACAAGTGACTAAAGTGACTAGAGTGAACTAAAGTGAGCCAAAGTACTACTTGTCGGGAAAAAAGATGTACTAAATTTCGAGTTCCGACTCTAGTCACTTTAGTTCATTTTAGTCACTTTAGTTCACTTTAGTTCACTCTTTTTACAGCTTTCTATTCAGTGATCGCAGTTTGATCTCAGTTAGTACCTTTTTGGTGTACAATGGAAATTCGCCGTTCATCATCCAATTGTAATAGGAAGGCTCTTCAGTCAATACTTTTTCGACCGCTTTTCCTTTGTGCTTTCCGAAGTTAATAACCTCGACACCTGCATCATCGTAAACGATTCTTCCGGCGTAATCAACATTTCTGTCGAAAGATGAAAAGGCAGAAAGTTGGCTGATGTCATTGACAATCGGCACTGAGACCTTGCCTCCTTCTTCGAATGTGGCACCCTCATACCGCTCCAGCTGTGACTTCAAAACCTCGTACGTGGCTTTGGTGTCAATCATTGCACTATGGGCATTCTCCAACTCTTTTTGAAGATAAAATTTATAGGCAGCCGCCAAAGTTCTCTTCTCCATTCGGTGAAAGATGGTTTGAACATCAACAAATTTGCGCTTTTTCAAATCAAGATCTACATCGGCACGAAGAAACTCCTCAGTCAGGAGCGGAATGTCAAACCTATTGGAATTAAAGCCTGCCAGATCACACCCTTCAATGAACTTAGCCAAATTTTTGGCTTCCTCCCTAAAAAGCGGGGCATCCTTCACATCTTCGTCCGAAATACCGTGAATAGCAGTCGATTGAGGGGGTATCGGGATACCAGGATTAATCAGCACCAATTTTTCTTCTTCCCTGCCATCGGGGAATATTTTCAGGAAGGCAATTTCTACAATCCGGTCTGTGACGACATTGATCCCGGTGGTTTCCAAATCCAGAAAGACCAAAGGATTTTTTATATTGAGCTTCATAGCAGTTATTTATCGGTACAAAAAAACCTGGCAGGTGGTTTCCGCCAGGTTATTCGTCTGTTAATAATTTGTCTTTTAATGGTCAGATGGAATACCCACATAATCATTTTCGGTTGGTTTGAAAATTGTCTAATGGGTATTTCTTTGAAATATTGTAGAATTAAGCGTTGATCATCATTGGCATGAGAAGCATCAGAACATCTTCATGTTCAAATTCCTGCTCTGCGGGGAGTAATAATCCGGCACGGGATGGATCAGACAGCATCATCTTCACCTCTGTGGAGGCTAAATTCGCGAGTATTTCAATCAAAAAGGTAGACTTAAAACCTATCTCCATCTCCTGACCGTCAAAATCGCATATGATCTTTTCGACTGCCGAAATGGCAAAATCAATATCCTGTGCGGAAACGATTAGCTCTGAAGCTGTGAGTTTCAATCTTACCAGGTTACTTGCCTGATTGGCAAATACTGAAACACGGCGAAGAGTATTGTAGAATTCCACTCTGTCAATCAAAAGCTTGTTAGGGTTGTTAACCGGAATAACCGAATTATAGGCAGGGTAGCGCCCTTCAACCAGTCTGCAAACCATCTTAAAACCTGTCAGCTGGAAGATCGCATTCTTCTCATCAAATTCAAGAATAACATCAAAATCTTCTTTAGGAAGCAAATTCTTCAACAGCGAGGCAGGTTTTTTTGGTAAGATAAAAGATGCATCATGATCGGATTTTGCATCAGTGCGCTTGTAACGTACAAGTTTATGCGCATCTGAAGCAACAAATGTCATCTCAACAGGTGAAATCTCAATGTTGATTCCGTTCATTACCGGACGAAGTTCATCATCCGCGGTAGCGAAAAGTGTTTTATTTATTCCGTTAAGCAATACATCATGAGGCACATGAATGGTAAAATGCTCAACATTTAGGGTTGGCTGATTCGGAAATTCCTCCCCATTTTGTCCGGGAATTGCAAATTTTCCATTGGCCGAAAGAATGCTCATCCCCATGGTGTCAGGATCAAGTTGGAAAGAAAGAGGTTGTTCCGGGAACTCCTTCAAAGTCTCCAGGAGTATCTTTGCAGGCAGCGCCACCAAACCATCGTCTTCCGAATGATCCAGTTCCATGGTAGTAATAAGCGTTGTTTCGAGATCTGATGCAGTCACCGATAATGATTTACCTTCTAACCTGAATAGAAAATTATCCAAAATTGGGAGTGTATTCTTACTGCTGATCACTCGGCTGATCGCATTGAGGTGCTTCAGCAATTCGGTACTTGAAACGACAAATTTCATGCTATAGTTGAATTATTTGATTACATATCAAAAACCAGGAGCAATTTTCTTCTGAAATTCAGACAATTGTTATGTTCTGACGACCATGCTCACAAAGTCACGAATATACAAACATTCCCTCATTGTATGGTCAGAAAGAAACATTTTTTTTGAATCAATTCATGTTTTTCGATTTCCATTTTCGTTCCTGTATTTTCTTCTCCATGTAAACAATATACCGCAAATCAGGATAAGAAAAAGAGGAAGAAGAATGTTAAGCCACTTGTAGAAACTCTCCTGAGCATGGACTTTGACCTTGTCAAGAACTCTAATTTGCCAGTTTTTACCTCTTAACCCAATTAGGGAGGCATCATCGGTGAAGTACTGTACCAAATTGAAGAAGAAATCCCTGTTTCCATAGGTTATTTTGGAAACGCGATCATATCCCAGGGGTGCTGTTCTCGCTTCCTTGGATGTACGGTTTACTTTGTTGGATAGAAGTCCTCCATCAGAAAAAACGGCCATTTTTGTTGGCACGCTCCCAAGCAAAGGTCTAAAACCGCCGGGAATACCCGGCAATTCTATCATCCTGTTTTTGAACACCGAGGAGAATTTACCTTCGAGCAAAAGTCCGGTAATCAGGTTTGATTTGTTGAAGAAGTTACGGGTGGGCGCAACATCAATCATCCTTAAATTGACTAGTAACGGAGCCTCATTTCTCCGTGAGAAGGAAGAAGAACTCAGAAGAACACTCTTTTTTATAGCCGGATTATCACCTACAGTATCCATAGAACTGACAAACTCAGCTGATACGGGATTAACATATTTGCCAATCGGATGAGATTGAAGTGGATGGAGCTTTGGAGAAAAATACCAGGGTGCTGAGGAATAGTTGGGTGAAGCACCAGAAGGGGCAGTGTTTACCCTAATTTGCATGCATTCAGCATCTTGAATCAAGTCGTTGTTCAAGCGCACACCGTAATGATACAGTTGATCACTGAGATTGAGATCTACCGGTAAAGCCAGAGTTGTCATGCCTTCCGAAAGACTGTCAAGACTAACTTTAACAGGATCAATCAGCCAAATTAATTTTCCACCTTTCATTAGAAACTGATCCAGGATCAGTTTGTCGTGCTCCTCAAATTTTGACTGGGGATTGGCCACTATCAGTACCCTGACACTATCTGGATTTGTGAACAACCTATCACAATTTACCCTTGAGGTGACAAAATCAGAAGAAAGAGCTGTTGAAAAATCTAACATCTGCAAAGAGTCTGCCTCCTGATGACCTTCCAGAAATGCTATATGAATTGGTCTTTCGCGCAAAAGTGTCTGAATGGCATTCATCATCTCATATTCGAGCATCTCGATCGATCGGTTCAGGTTCTCTTCTGCAGGAATGGACGGATCATTCTTAAGCAGGTTTAAAACGACAGACTTATCTTTATAATGAAGCGCAACCGATGGGAAAACGAGTTTGGTAGTAATTCCCTCTTCTGTTTTAATTCTCAAATCAGCAGGAACAATTCCCCTCCGAAAAAGCTGATCAAAATAAGCGTTACGATCTTTTGCCGAGACCTCTTTGTACGGATCTACTTTTCGAATGTACACGGATTTTTTTCCAACTTGCTGCAAATCAGTCAATTTTTCTTCAATGGCAGTTCTCAATCGCCGAAACCCCGGAGGCATATCTCCCTCAAGGTATATTTCGGCTATCAGAGGCTGGTCTATCTTTTTAAGTATGTTGATGGATGATTCAGAAAGTGTAAACCGTTTCTCCGCAGTAAAATCAATACGAAATAGCCGAATATAACTAAAACAAATAAGCGGAAGGATCACAAACAAAAAGGGTGAAAGTGACTTCAGGCGGATGGAAAAAATTGTTTTGTTCCATCTTAATGTGATCCCGGTAAGAAATAAAAAGATTGCTGTTATTGTCAGAAAATAAAAGAGATCACGGCTATCCACCAATCCTCTGCTCATGGATTCGTAATGGGAGGAAATGCCTATAGCCAACAGAAAAGAAGAGAGTGACCCTGAATTTGTAAGGTCTGACAGCAACTCGAATCCGGAGAATAGAAAAAAAGAGATCAGCACTGCCAGAACAAACGCGACCATCTGGTTCTCTGTAATAGAAGAGGAAAATATACCGACTGACAAAAATATCAACGTCAGGAACAGAAGGCTAATGTAACTGCCCATTGTTGCGGCAACGTCTACTACGCCAACAGGATTACCAAGGTGATAAACGGTATAGAAATACACTAGTGACAGAAGAAGCGTCAAAAATACCACAAAAAAAGCCGCAAGCAATTTTGCATGGATCAACTGGATTGCAGACAAGGGTCTGGTCAAAAGCAGTTCCATGGTTCCGTTGCGTACTTCCTCCGAAAAAAGCCGCATGGTAATGGCTGGAATAAGAAAAAGGTATAGCCAGGGGGCCAGATCAAAAAATGAGGACATAGAGGCATATCCACCATTCAGGATGTTCATGGTACCATCAAAAAACCAAAGAAAGAGTCCGGAGATGAAAGCAAAGACAACCAGGATCATGTAGGCGATCAAGGATCCAAAAAATTGGAGGAGCTCTTTTCTGATGAGGCTAAACATTACTGAGATATGAGTTATGGGATATGAGTTATGAATTGTTAGTCATTGGTTTTCAACAGGGTTACCATTTCTTCAGCCGCCCGATCGGCACATCCGGGAGGACCTAGTTTTGCCAGCATAAGCTTGTAATTTTGGATCATTGCGGCCCGATAGTCGTGATCTTCCAAAATTTTACGTAATTCATCAGCAACCGGAGCAGGTTGACAATTCTCCTGAAAAAATTCCTTCACAATTTCTTCGTTCATAATTAAGTTAACCAGAGAAAACCAGCGAACCTTGAAGAATATCTTTTTCAGCAATGACGTAAATCGACCCAATTCCATGATGTAACAGACGACTTGCGGGATGTTGATTACTGCTGTTTCCAGCGTAGCAGTCCCTGAAGCGACCACAGCAGCCTTGGATTGCTGAAGTAGCTCAAATGTTTGTCCAAAAATAACCGGATAGCTTTTATCCGGCATATTATCCTTGTAGAGACTTAGTGGAAGCGAAGGAGCACCGGCAATGACGAACTGATAATCCGGGAAATATTCCGCAACCTTAATAAGAACTGGCAAAATCAACTGAATTTCCTGCTTTCGGCTACCTGCAAGCAACGCTACAATGGGCTTATCTTCCAGGTTATTTTGTTCAATAAAATTGTGAAAGGTTTGATCGATATTTGGACGAACTGCCAATTCGTCGACTGTAGGATTTCCGACATAGCGGATTTTATAATCATGAAGATCATAAAATTCCTTTTCAAAAGGGAAAATTGCAAAAAGCTCATCCACATAATTTTTTACCCATTTGACACGATCTGACCTCCATGCCCAAATTTTGGGTGATATATAG
>JANYJT010000098.1 GCA_025358395.1 Bacteroidia bacterium | reverse complement strand
GAAGAAAAAATAAAAACTTGCCTTTGTTACTGAATGTCGAGATTCTGGATGCAGGGGCTGAAGGGAAAGCCGTTGCACGCGTAGAAGGTGTGGTCGTTTTTACTACCAATGTGATACCTGGAGATGTGGCAGATATTCAGGTAACAAAAAAGAGAGAAAAATACATGGAAGGGAAGGTGGTAGCGCTACAAAAACCTTCACCCGACCGGATCGAAGCATTTTGTCAGCATTTTGACTTATGCGGCGGATGCAAATGGCAGTTTCTTCCCTATGAAAAACAACTTTTTTACAAGCAGAAACAGGTTGTCGATCAGCTTACAAGAATTGGAAAAGTCAATATACCCATCCTTCACCCTATTAAAGGATCTGAAAAAACGACTTTCTACCGGAACAAACTTGAGTATACTTTTTCAAACAGGCGCTGGCTTTCCGAAGAGGAAATTAGATCAGGGCAAGAGATAACAGATCAGGATGTGCTTGGGTTTCATATTCCGGGAATGTTTGATAAGGTGATGGATATTGAAAAGTGCTGGCTTCAACCTCCACCTTCCAATGAAATCCGCAATGCGGTAAGAGCTTATGCACTTGATCACAAACTACCTTTTTTCGATCTCAGAAACAGGAGTGGATTACTCCGTACCATCACCATTCGTTCAAATGGAAATGGAGAAGTGATGGTTATTGTCGTCTTCTTCTATTATGAACAATCTTTGTGTAACGGATTACTAAATTTTATAAGTGACAGTTTTCCGGAAGTTACATCATTGCTATATGTCATCAATGAAAAAGGCAACGATACAATTACAGACCAGGAGGTATTGGTCTTTAAGGGAGAAAATCACCTGGTTGAAGAGATGGAGGGGCTAAAATTTATCGTCGGGGCAAAATCATTTTACCAGACCAATTCATCTCAGGCATATGAACTATATAAAATCACCAGAGAGTTGGCCGGGCTTTCCGGTCACGAAATTGTGTATGATTTATATACAGGCACAGGAACCATCGCAAATTTTGTGGCAGGTAAAGCCAAAAAAGTAATAGGGATAGAGTATGTTCCGGAAGCCATTGCTGATGCAAGAATCAATTCCGACAACAATGGAATAGCAAATACGCGCTTCTTTGCAGGTGATATGAAGGATATTCTTACGGCAAAATTTATTGCAGAAAATGGCAATCCGGATGTCATCATTACCGATCCTCCAAGAGCCGGGATGGATGAAAAAGTTATTCAGGTGATGGTGGCTGCAGGCCCGGATAGGATTGTATACGTCAGTTGTAACCCTGCAACCCAGGCAAGGGATTTACAATTGATGCAACTGCAATATGAGGTTAAAGTGGTACATCCGGTCGACATGTTTCCGCACACCCATCATGTTGAGAATGTGGTGTTGCTCAAACGAATCTACCATGCGGAGTGATTCGTGTGAAAATTGGAAAATGTGGAAATGTGTAAATTAGCACAGTATTTGAGCGCAGCGATCATTTTCATATTTCCACATTTTCCAATTTCCACCTTCTAAAACAATCCTTCAATTGAAAGATATTTCTCTCCACTGTCATAAACAAAGGTGAGTATGGTTGATCCTTTGGGAAATTCAGCCAATTTTTGAGCAACAGCTGCCAAAGAGGCACCTGATGAAATACCAACAAAAAGTCCCTCTTCCCTCGCTGCTCGTCTGGTATATTCAAAAGCATCTCCCTTTTCTACCTGAATGACTCCATCAAGAAGCTCAACCTTTAAATTTTTAGGAATAAAGCCTGCCCCAATACCCTGAATAGGATGAGGACCGGGGGCCCCGCCGCTTATAACAGGTGATGCCTGTGGTTCCACAGCAAATACTTTTAACTTCGGAAAATTTTGTTTCAGAATTTTTGCAACTCCTGAAATATGCCCCCCTGTTCCGACGCCTGTGATAAGGTAATCGATACCATTTGGAAAATCAGCCAAAATCTCTGCAGCTGTATGATTTTCATGTGCGGCAATATTCGATGGATTGTCAAATTGCATTGGAATCCACGAATTTGGAGTTTCTCCGGCAAGTTCCGTTGCCTTTGCTATGGCACCTTTCATGCCTAACTCTCTGGGCGTCAGTACTAGTTCAGCCCCATAAGCTGTCAGAATGCTTCTGCGTTCCACTGACATTGAATCAGGCATTGTTAAAATCAGCCGATATCCCTTAACGGCTGCCACCAAAGCCAGCCCAATACCTGTATTCCCTGAAGTTGGCTCTATGATTACACTGCCATTCCTGAGAATTCCGCTTTTCTCCGCATCTTCAACCATCGACAATGCAATACGATCTTTTATGCTCCCACCTGGATTGGCTTTCTCCAATTTTGCATAAACATGATAATCTCCTGAATAGAGTTTGTTGATGCGCACATGTGGTGTTTTACCAATTGTTTGTAAGATATTTTCTGCCTTCATGATCCTTCATTTTA
The DNA here is from genome assembly GCA_025358395.1 of Bacteroidia bacterium. The sequence continues at coordinate 75 of JANYJT010000098.1, read as the reverse complement.
TAAATGGTATAATAAGGACAAATATCACACTACTAAATAGGTCTTGAAATACCTTATTTAGGGTATATTTGAAAG
>JANYJT010000077.1 GCA_025358395.1 Bacteroidia bacterium | reverse complement strand
AAAGAAAACGCTGACGTGAACGCTGCAAAGAATATTGCTCAAAGGGCTGTAGTCAACCAGCCTATTGCACTCTGTCCGGATCAGAAATGTTCCGGGAAGTTGAAGTGCAAGCCAACGGCTTTAGCCGTTGGTAGTTGACAGCAGAAAGACGATTCATGGCGCGCAGCATGGGACGCATATTATTGTTCACAGGCGGTAGTTCCGACAAGTATCATGGTTGTAATATCATCCGTAGTGTGGATTATCGCACTATACGGAGTTATCTATTATAGACCGGGGAAATAAAATGGAATTCGAAAATAAAATATTTAATGAGGATTGTTTAACCGGAATGCGAAAACTTCCCAGCAATTGTATCGACTTATGTGTTACATCTCCCCCATATAATTGCGGAATAGATTACGACTCTTATGATGATAACAGAGAATGGGATAATTATTACGAGTGGTGCACTGAATGGTTGATGGAAGTATTCAGGGTATTGAAACCGGATGGAAGATTCTGTCTAAATCATTATTTATCATTAGGGCAAATGGATAACCGACACGCACCATTAATGGATTTAAACTATATATGCACGAAACAACTCGGATTCAAACATCATGGTTTAGGTATTTGGGATGACCGAACTTTAACAAAAAGGACAGCTTGGGGGTCGTGGATCAGCGCTAGTTCTCCTTATATTAATAGTCCATTCGAAGGAATTTTAATATTATACAAAGAGCGTTGGCACAAAGATAATAAAGGTATAAGTGACATTACCGGAAAAGAGTTCATGCAATCGTGTTCAGGAATATGGAAACTCCAACCTGAAATGAATGGTATGACAAAAGCAAATTTCCCGGTATCATTACCGATGCGCTGCATAAAACTCTTATCTTATAAAGGAGATATTGTATTAGATCCATTTTTAGGAAGTGCAACAACTGCATATGCAGCAAAAATAACTGGTAGAAAATATGTCGGATTCGAACTATCTCCGAACTACTGGAAAATCGGTAATCGCCGGTTAGAACAAAACGGATTAGATTCATGGATAGAACCCGAACCGATTCAGTCATTAGGCGATACATACGGTGATTAAAAATGAAACACAGTATAGAAGCATGCAGAGAAAAATCAGCAAGGGCGTTAGGGCGAACTCACACAGAAGAATCGAAAGCAAAAATGCGTGGGCATGATAACAGGTCATTTCCAATGAAGTGTATACAATGTTCAAGTCGTGATTTAAACATGTGTGCTAAATATAATATGACGTGTTTCGATGCAAGGAAAACAGAATGTTTCAGACAATATATGAAAAGAAAAGAACGCCCGGACTATGTTAAGGTGGAAAGCCAATGAGTTTACATGCAGATTTTGTAATTTTAATCGGTTGTTTAAGGTATAAACAATGATAACAGAATCACCTAATACCAGATTAGACTTCGCGGACGCATTGCGCGGGTATGCGATATTAGGTGTAATGTTAGTTCATTGTTGGATAATATTAAATCCACTAAACTTACCGGAATGGTTGAAAACGATCTCTTTAGGGGGATCGTTCGGAGTGCAACTATTTTTTATAGCAAGTGCATTCACATTATTATATTCATTAACATACGCGCATAACGCGCAAGAAGGAGGGCGTAACTTTTTCATACGAAGGATATTCCGTATATTGCCGATGTTCTATATTGCGATTATCCTGTACAGTATCTTATTAATTATAAATCCATTTCCGATAATAGGCACAAGTAATATTGATGCAACAATCCCGAACATCGTCTCACATTTCAGTTTCATTTTCGCACTTGATCCGATCCATATAAATACACTTGTCCCCGGAGGTTGGTCAATTGCAACAGAGATGATGTTTTACATCACAATACCGATAATATATACATTCGTCAAGAAACCCCTTCATGCAGGTTTCTTGTTATTAGGATGCATTACAGCAAACATGATATTAATGATGTCCATTTCGAAATCACGCATAGTAACAGCAAATCCAAGTTACTTCTCATTTTGGTTACCGAACCAGTTCCCGGTATTCTGCATGGGAGTGTTATTATTCATTATCCTAAAAGAGATAATGTTCAATACAGATATTATAACCAAACTATCCCAAATCCAAAAACAAGGATTATCATCTATATGCATATTATTGTCAGTTGGATTAGCATACTACAGTTTATTCGTATATCAATCATCACCGAACGGTATAATAAAACTATATCTGATTTCATTTGCATTCATGATATTTGCATTAGGTCTTGCGATATATCAGTCAAAATTATTAGTCAATAGATTCACAACGTATCTAGGAAAAATAAGTTACAGTTGTTATTTATTGCATTTCATTATAATATCATTAATCTGCAAACTAATACCGGCATTAAACAATAATATCTCTATAGCAGTATTCGGTATATTTTACATAGTTGTCATAATATCAACAATGGCACTTTCAAGTTTCACATACCATTATATAGAATTACCGGGAATAAGTATAGGGAAACAATTAATTAAGATACTAAAATGACTGCAGATTACTATTCATTTGAAGATGTGACATCAGCATCATCCATAGGTATTTTATTATTAGTCATCTTTGTTATTGTCTTATTATTTCTGATAATCATCCCATTAGAAGTTATAAACAAAGCAAAAGAATGGAGAAATAAAAGAAATGACACCGCAAGATAAAATAAAATATTTATCTATTGTATTTGGAATTATAAATCTTGTAATATTTGCATATGTAGGGTATATGGTTGCTGTTGCTATTAACTTTGACGAATCTGTTAGTAAATATACTAATGCACCGAGTTGTAATAATGAGATCCCGACGACCCCAACTATATGTAAGTTCTCGAATACAACGTGGTTAGTCTGTGAAGAACAACCCGAAGATGCGCACGGATTTAAAACTATAATCAATTGTGTTGAAGTTGATAAAATGGATGTTCGGACGTGATAATTGGTGGAAATAAAAAGTATAAATCGTTAATGGTATCAGGGGGAATATTGTTATTGATAATTCTATTTGCTTATTTATTGTGTTATATGTATATAGATAGTATAAACAGGTATAACGTCACAGAAGTAATACCCAATTATCCGGAATATAATATAAATATTATGGTAAAACCCGGGATATGTAAAATGTCTGATCACAATTATATTAAATGTAAGTATGAATACAGTCCTGATCAACATTTAAATAATACGTTGTGGTGCATGCCCATGGAGATGTATACTCTTGAACAATCAAAATAATGAAGAAGAATATGTTCACTACCCCCCAATGGTAGTTATAGCATTATTCGCATTTATATTGAACATGGTTTGTATTATATAAACAAAATGTCGTAAATGTAAAACAGTAATCAAGAAACACATGGCAGTGAATGTATGAAAGTAATCGCCGCAGAAAAAGACAAAAATTTCGATAAGAATGCACTTATCAATATAACAATCCGTGCTCGACACCTCGATTGGCAGCAGCTAGAAAGATTATGGAAAAAGCGGATGTTAAGTTGTGCACCTATCAATATGCACCACTATGATACACCCGGTAATCTTGGCTTTGACCCTAAAGTGCAGTGCATCTATTATTGTTCAGTATACTGTAACGAAGAACGACAATTCAATGAATTTCTCAACGATATGAAGGATATGGAAGACATCAGAATAAAATGCGAGGATGAATACTCTCAAGCGGAGTCCATGTTAAATATGTTAAAAACCAAATGGATGTGAATAAGACCCATCATTTTTTAATATATTAGGTATTACTTTAAATAGGTAATACCAATGATAGAATTCACAGAAACAAATCCTCACAATCTACGTTGCGAAACGTGTAAGCATTGGAGTAAGATTAATATATGTATTACACAAAAAGGACGATGTAAAAAAATAACAGACTTTAATTTTAGCATGGACGATATCAGATCTGCAGGAATACCGTGGCAGGTATGGGAAACCATACAAGTATTAGGATGCGCTTCTCACGATCAAAACAGGCAGGAGGCCCATGGCTTTAGCCATGGGAGGAATGCCGTCTTCGTGCCAACAGACCAAAGTATATTAAATATAGAACGCACACATTCTATACACCAATGCTTCTGACATTAAAGATGAAACTGATAACAACTCCGGATCAACATCAGAAGTTGTTACAGACGATGAAACGATTCAACGAAGCATGTGATTTTGTATCGGAGTTTGCATATCGGAACAAAACTTTTGGGAAGATCCTGCTTCAAAAACAT
>JANYJT010000068.1 GCA_025358395.1 Bacteroidia bacterium | reverse complement strand
ATTGGTTTCAAATAAGGACATTATAGCCGCAATCGAACGGAAAAAGGTAGCCTGTTATGTCACAGATTTCCCGGATGCCTCTATGCTTAATGTGCCCGGAATAATTCCAATTCCGCACTTGGGCGCTTCTACCAACGAATCAGAAGTAAATTGCGCAATCATGGGAGCTAACCAACTGATTGATTTTCTGGAAAACGGGAATATCAGGAATTCAGTCAATTTTCCCAAAGCCGTTATGGACCGAACCTGTTGTGCAAGAATAATTATTGCCAATAGAAACATCCCTACCATGGTAAGCCAGATTGCATCGATTCTGGCGCAGCATAGCATCAATATTTCCAACATGCTGAACCGAAATAAAAATGAGGTGGCTTATAACATCATTGATACAGATCAAAACGATATCCCGGAACTGGTTAAACAAAATATTGAAGCCATCGATGGAGTTTTGATGGTGCGTTTTATCCTTCCCAGTTAAATTTCTTATAATCAATATCCAAAATGAACAATACAATGATCAACAAAGCCGCAGACAATATTAGAATTTTATCCGCTGCTATGGTTGAAAAGTCAAACTCTGGTCACCCAGGAGGTGCCATGGGTGGGGCTGACTTTATTAACATCCTCTATTCGGAATTTTTAAATTATGATCCGGCTGATATGATTTGGCCTTTCCGTGACAGGTTTTTTCTGGATCCGGGACACATGTCACCCATGCTTTATTCCGTTCTCGCATTGGGAGGAAATTATACCATGGAAGACCTTAAAAATTTTCGTCAATGGGGATCTGTTACACCGGGTCACCCCGAAGTAGATGCCGAACATGGTGTTGAGAATACCTCCGGGCCACTCGGTCAGGGACATGCAATGGCTGTCGGTGCTGCAATCGCTGAACGCTTTATGGTAGCCCGTTTCGGAGAGTGGATGGCACACAAAACATATACTTTTATTTCCGATGGCGGCGTTCAGGAGGAGATTTCCCAGGGAGCCGGCCGTTTGGCCGGTCACCTCGGACTGAATAATCTCATCATGTTTTATGACTCAAATGATATCCAGTTATCAACTGAAACAAGCGCTGTGACCTCCGAAGACACTGCAGCCAAATACAAAGCCTGGGGATGGAACGTTGCCATCATCAATGGGAATGATGCATCAGAAATTCGTTCCGCGCTTCACGCTGCTTTATCTGAGAAAAGGCGCCCTTCTTTGATCATTGGCAAGACGATCATGGGTAAAGGAGCGGTCAAAGAAGATGGTACTAATTTTGAGAGACAGTGTTCAACCCATGGACAGCCACTTTCTCACGCTGGAGCCAGTTTCAGGAAGACGATCTCCAATTTAGGCGGAGATCCCGAAAACCCTTTTGTCATCTTTCCGGATGTTGAAGAGCTTTACAAAAAAAGGAAAGAGGCTCTTTTGAAATGGGCGGATGAGAAAAATCTTGAGGAGGATCAATGGGCTGCTGCTCATCCGGATCTGGAAGCAAAACTGGAGAAATTTCTTTCTGGTGATCATTCAGATTTCGATTTTTCAAAAATTGCGCAGAAGTCCGGAGCAGCAACAAGAAATGCCTCTGCTACGGTTTTAGCAGCATTCGCTAAAGGAGTGGAAAACATGATTGTCGCATCTGCAGACCTTTCAAATTCAGATAAAACGGATGGATTCCTTAACAATAGCCACGCATTTACAAATGGAGACTTCTCAGGAGCTTTCCTGCAGGCAGGTGTATGCGAACTTACCATGGCTTGTGTTATGAACGGTATGGCTCTACACGGCGGTATTATCCCGGTTTGCGGAACATTTTTTGTATTCTCAGATTATATGAAACCTGCCCTCCGCATGTCGGCCCTTATGCAGCTTCCCGTGAAATTTGTGTGGACGCATGACGCCTTCCGAGTTGGCGAAGACGGTCCAACTCACCAGCCAGTCGAACATGAGGCGCAACTTCGTTTGATGGAACAACTGAAAAATCACCATGGAGACAATTCGGTTTTAGTCCTGCGTCCTGCCGATGCGAATGAAACGACGGCCGCATGGCAATTGGCGCTGGAGAACAATTCAACTCCAACAGCACTGATACTTTCACGACAAAATATCAAAGATCTCCCAGCAGCAACTGGTAACAGGGTAGAGGAAGCAAAGCAACTGGCCAAGGGTGCCTATGTCGTTGAGGCTTGCGACAAGCCGGATGTTATCTTGGTCGCATCTGGTTCCGAAGTAGCGACATTGGTAGAAGGTGCACAATTACTCAGAGAAAGAGATGGTAAAAAAGTACGGGTAGTATCTGCTCCGTCAGAAGGTTTGTTCAGGGAACAGGAGAAGGACTACCAACTAAAAGTTCTATCTCCGGGTATACCTAAATTTGGATTAACTGCAGGACTTCCTGTCACTTTAAGAGGATTGGTTGGAGATGATGGTGCGGTTTGGGGATTGAACTCCTTCGGTTTTTCTGCGCCTTACCAGGTTCTTGATGACCAGCTTGGTTTTACAGGTGAAAATGTATATAAACAAGTAAATATTCTTTTGAGTTAATTGGTAGATTATACATGCAAAAAAACGGGCGACCTAAATTGGTCGCCCGTTTTTATGATATCGTGTTTCTGAATTATGGAAGTGTGATTTCAGTAACTTTACTTCCTATTGTCATTTTGGCTTTATTGTCACAAGCACCATCTCCGAAATCAATAGTGATCTTGTCACCCTTGGATGGAGTAATCTCATACGTTCCGCTGTTGTACCAATTGCAGTCACCCTTTTTGACCATCACTTTAGTAGATTTGGCAGTCCAGGTAGTTCCATCCTTGTTCACACCATTGGCACTGTGAATTTCAGTTCTCCATAGATCATCTTTTACGTCAGCAGTGTTGGCTCCTTCTGCCAGAAGTCTTACGCCATCATAACGGAAAGTGATGAAACTGTTATCTGCATAAACCATTTTACCCTCTGAAATAAAATCATATCTTGGCCAGCCGTTACCGGGATTTGGTCCTGCAGAGGTAATTTTCGTGGTTCCATTAATTTTCCTGTTGTCGAAAATAAAGTTTTCAATTTTAAAAGTGGCTACATTATCTTTTGTTGTCATCATACCGTTCATGCTGATGTCGATCTTACCATTGCCATTGGAACAATTGGTTCCCCAGTCCAACGTAATTGAATAGGGAGGTTTCATGTAATTGACACTTATCGTCGGACAGCTTCCCATGGAAATGTTACCTGCTTTAAAATCTGTGGAAATAAAACCTGCCTGGGCTAAATCACTGATGCCTTCGAAAGATGTGATCGCGACAACTGCGCTTTTCTCCACGGAATTGTCATTAAATGGCGAATTGTCAGCAGCAGCTATGGGGCTGTCCTTCTGACAGGAATAAATAAATACAAGTACCAGAATTGTTAATAATGAACTTACATACAATAATTTACGCTTCATTTTTGGTAAAATTTAAGAATTAATAATTTTGTTTGGTATGTGTTTTTCGGAATCAATTCGGTCAATAACTGTATAAAGTTAACTTTTAAAATATAATAATACAGGAAAATTTAAATTTTACTTCATTTCTAAAATTCAGATACATGAGAGCGGTGTTCGACAAAGAATCTTCATTCTTTCGTTAAGTTCCTTTCACCCGAAAAAGAAAACCAACTTTCGAAATATTTTCGATAAGGATATTTGGATCATCCTGAAGATATTTCCTTAATTTAGAAATATAAACATCAAGGCTTCTTCCTGAAAAATAGTCGTTGGTACCCCAAATCTTGTTAAGTATCACCTCCCTCTTTACGATTTGACCAATGTTTTGTAGCAACAACGAGATTACTTCGTTTTCTTTGACGGTTAACCTTCGGCAATCCGCTTCAAAACAGAGACTTTGGTTGTGATATTCGTAGGTATACTTGCCAAATTGTATCTTTTGGTCATTACTTGCCGGTTTTGAATCTACCCTGTTTAAAATGGCCTGAATCCGGCAATAAAGTTCATCTTCATCAAAAGGCTTTGTTATGTAATCATCTATCCCAAGATTAAACCCTTTGATCTTATCCTCTTTCATGGAGCGGGCAGTGACAAAGATAATCGGAATCTCAACTTGTTTTTCTCGTATCTTCTTCGCGAGGGTAAAGCCGTCCATGCCGGGCAACATTAAATCCAGAACAGCAAACTGAAAGATTTGTGCATTAAAGGTTCTCCATCCGGACAATCCGTCTTTGCACAATGTAACATCGAATCCTTTTGAGGCCAGAAAGTCTGTCATCAGAAATCCAAGACTTTGGTCATCTTCAACGAGCAATAATTTAATTCTTTTCTCCATTTTCCCCCTCTTTTTTAGGGAAAAGGATGGAGAAACTGCTTCCCTTTCCAGGTTCACTTTCCACAGTAACCGTGGCATGATGGGCTTTCAGAACCTCTTTTACATAATAGAGTCCAATACCAAAACCCTTAGTATTGTGCTGATTTCCTGAAGGTATTCGATAATATTTTTCAAATATCTTTTTTTTCTCTCCGGGGGCAATACCAATGCCTTTGTCAGCTATTACTACAATAGTGGCCTTATCTAAATCTTTTATATTTACAGAAATTTCAATTTTTTCAGGAGAATACTTGCAGGCATTTGACAGCAAATTCATCATAACATGTACAAGTTCATTGTAATCTCCAAAAATCGGAAATGGACTACCTCCAGCCTCAAAAGATATTTTCCCATCTTTTTGCTCAACCAGGATCTCTACCGAACGAATTGCTTCTTTAAGAATACCGGTAAGATCAACTTCCTCAAATCGATATTCCAGATTATTCTGTTCAATGGCAGCCAATTGTAATATATGATCAGATTGCCGTTGTAACCTTTTGTTCTCTTCAAAGATGGTATCGGCGTATCTCTTAAGTTTCGGATTTAATCCAGCTTCAGGTGATTGGGTGATCATTTTGGCAGCGAGGGAAATGCTTGAAATTGGTGTCCGGAATTCATGGGCCAGGTTATTAACCATTTCCTTGATGTTTTGAGACAATTGAATCTCCTTTAAATAGTATCGAATCACCTGGACGAAAGAAAAACCGATGAGTAAAATCAAAAGGACAGAGCCCAGAAACATATATCCCATATGGTGAAGGAAAAAATTGTACCGATTGGGGAAAATTACGCCGATCTCAGTATCGCTACTCTTAAGCACATTGTCGAGGCTCAGCCTGTAACAGGAAGTCCCGACCATTTTATCCAGATCGTTGATTTTTAAAGTGTCTTTTCCTTTAAATATGGCAAGTTCGAAAGCCAGGTTAATGTCGTACTGAGCCAGTTCGCTTCTAATTTGGCTATCAAGATTTTGCCAAATATGGGGAGTTAACTTTCTACTGGCCCGGAATGAGCTGTCGCATGTTAAACTGTTTTGCATGGATTGGCATGCTACCTCATTTTTACTTAAAGTAGAAATGGATTGGTTAAGGGCGATGCGAACGCTTTTATTGAAAAGTGCCTCTTCGATTTTGTAAGAATATAGCAACCAATGAACCTGCAACCCCAACAGAACGATGATCGAAAGCAAGGCAGTGAAAACAAGAATATATCTTCTCAGGTGGGTCATGGAAGCAAAATTAAGAACAAATACAATATATTTGTTTTTTTAACAAAGCATTAACAGCAACACTTGTTGAATGAATCAATATTTTCATTTATTTTGAATTTAAATAAACACTAAAATTTTAGTCATGAAAAAATTAGCCCTTGTATTGACCTTCGTATTCGGCGTAGCGATGATAGCACCTGCTTTTGCTGTAGATAAGCCAAAAGAAGCTAAAAAAGTCGAAGTTGCAAAAACATGTACCGGTACAGACGCCAAAGCTGGTTGTTCAAAAGAATGTGCAAAAGCTTGCGAAAAGGCGGGAAAAGCTTGTGACAAAGCTGCAACTCCGGCAAAAGCAGACCCAGCTAAAAAGAATTAAGCTAAAAGTTGACTTACGTAAAGTCATCACATAAGAAAAGAGGTCTTGAGCCTCTTTTTTTATGTGATAACGTACCATACCGAAATCTATTTATCCTACTGAACAGGAAAGTTACTATCATAGCTTATCAGGTTTTTCGCCATACCATTGAAAATAAAGAGATGAAATGGCAATTCAGCATACCAGTATAGCCTGCCTGCAATTCCGACCGGTCTGAAAGTTGCTGTCTGCTGTAAAAATGGTTTGTTGTTTTTTTGAATGATCTTAAATTCAAGCCAGGCTTCTCCCGGTAGTTTCATTTCAGCATAAAGTAACAAACGCTTATTTTGTTTGTCAGCTGCCAGGACACGCCAAAAATCAATTGTATCTCCGGTATGTATAGTGCTTAAATTTGTCCGGCCTCTTCGCAAACCAACACCTCCCCACAATTTATCCAGGTATCCGCGGATATCCCATAACCAATTTCCATAGTACCAACCTCGCTCGCCTCCTATCGACCACATATTATTTAGAACCTGGTCGACGCTTGTAGTGATTTCCATTTTTCTCCTGTCTCTGTAACAGCCAAGTGTTGGCACCTTTATGTGTTCGAGCAGACTATTGTCATCATAACTTGAGACCAAAGCATCTTTCCAGCTTGATACAACATTATTTTGTTCAATGCGCTGAAATGCAAGTTTTACTGCTTCTTTGTATGGAATTAATTTTACTTCAAGAATTTCGTTCAAATTATTCGAGGTAGGAATTACCTCAATTTTCATACGGGTGACAAGCTGCTTTGCCAATTTAAAGGAGGTGGAAGTAATGAAGTTTACCCAGTAGGCTGAGAATCTGGTGGCATTAAATGGAACAGTAAAGATGTATCTTTTCATTCCCCTTACTTCAGCAAACTGATGAAGCATCTCCTTAAAAGACAATAAGTCAGGCCCTCCGATTTCATAAGATTTGTCAAAAGTCTCTGGCTTTAGCAAGACTCCGATCAAATATTCAAGCACATTTCTGATCGCAATAGGACGATTTTTTGTGTTGATCCATTTGGGGGCAACCATTACCGGAAGCAATTCAACCAGATCGCGAATAATTTCGAAATTAGCACTACCTGACCCTACGATAATCTCTGCTTTCAAAGAAGTCACCGGGATTCCACCGGTCTTCAGAATTCTTTCAATATTACCCGTTGAAAAGGAAGGATTCGATGAAAAATTGTTGGCCGGATTTCCGAGATATATAACCTGTTTTGCTGATGTTTGCTGTATAAACTTACCAAAATTAACTGCTGTAGTTTCCTCATTTATAGTTAAATCATGGCGTTTGCCGCCTACTGAATCAATTAGATAATAAGCTGCATCAATACACAAAACTGGGTCAAATATAATGGGGGCAGTTAGAAAATCAATTTCAAATAAAGAAATATTGTTGTGTTTATAAATTCCACCGTTAGGAAATCTGTTCTTGTCCCGGACGCAACAAATAACCTCATGGCCTTGTTCCAACAGCACGGGGAGTAGTCTTTTCCCAATGTATCCTGTTGCACCTGTCAATAAAATCTTCATCTTTCAATCCTCTAATAGTACCTCTTCCATCACTTTTTTGAAAGCAACAAGATAAACAATTTACCATTTACCATTTAAAAAATTTTAAAAAAACAAACAGGTTCAGTTGATTGTTTTAATTGCAAAGTCCTATTGCTTTAAATCATAATGGATATCGATATCTTCCCGCATAAAACCCCTAATAATGAGCGAATTTTTGCATCAGATTCTCTAACTTCAGATTCGCAAAACTTGAAAACAATCTTATACAATTTTCGTATAGTAAAATTATATGACAACTATGAAGAACAGTCAACCAGTTTATCAGATTGATGGACGATATTTATATTATACTTTTCTGGCGGGTGCGCACAGAATATTGCAAAATCAGTCTGAGATTAATAGAATCAACGTTTTCCCTGTTAATGACAAGGATACTGGTACAAATCTAGCTTCTACTGTTCGCTCCATTTTGGACAGTATTCGTCCGGCCCGTTCGTTTACTGCTACGGCTGGAGTAATTGCCGAAGCTGCGCTCGTTGGTGCAAGAGGGAATTCCGGAGTAATTTTTGCGCAATTTTTTTATGGACTTAGCCTTGAAACCAATGACAAACAAATGTTATCATTTTTAGAATTTGCTGTGATCATAAAAAAATCTGTTCGACATATGTATCAGGCTGTTGCTAATCCTGTAGAAGGAACTATGCTGACCGTGATGAGCGACTGGGCTGATTATCTTTACAGTAGGAGAGAGGTGGTAGTTGATTTCGACCAAGCCATACTTGAATCATTGGAAATACTGAAAAAATCTCTTTCAGAAACCAAGGAGAAATTATTGATTCTGAAGAAAATGAACATGGTGGATGCCGGAGCCAAGGGATTTGTTGTTTTTATAGAAGGGATCATTGAACTAATCAAATCTAAAAATCTCAGGCATTTGATGAAGGAGGTTCCACAGATTGTTTCATTGGTTCATGCTGAGGAAGTATCAGATGAAATGATTGAAAACCGCTATTGTACCGAAGCACTGATAAGCAATATAACCTTAAATAAAGAATCTCTTCAGAACTTATTACAAAGATATGGTGATTCTATTGTTGTTGCAGGAGCTGAGAAAATGACCAGGATCCACCTGCATACGAATTTTCCAGCCAAACTTTTTCAGGAGCTTAAAAATTTTGGCACCATCACTTCACAAAAGGTGGATGATATGGTTCGGCAGAATGAGGTATTAAAAAACCGGAAATGGAACATCGCTCTGGTAACTGATTCCACTTGCGATTTATCGCGGGAACTGATCGACCGTTACCAACTGCATGTGCTCCCTCTAAATTTGAATTTTGGTGAAAGCCATTATTTGGACAAAGTGACCATAACACCGGATGAATTTTATGACCTATTAGATAGCAATCCCGATTTTCCCCGCACATCGTTGATCAATGAACGTACCTTTACCAACCTGTATTCACAATTGGCAACACATTATGATGCTGTAATAGCCATCCATCTTTCCGGGCACTTTAGCGGAACTTTACTTAATAGTCAAAAAGCGGCAGAACGAATCGGCATGGAATTTAATAAGCCCTTTCATGTTTTTGACTCCAAAAGTTTATCCGGAGCGCTTGGGTTGCTCGTTTTGCGCACGGCCCACGCCATTGAAAGCGGCAGGTCCCTCGATGAAATTCTAGCTTCTGTGGATGACTGGATTGGTAAAACCCGCATTTTTGTAAGTGTAAAAACAATGAAATATATGGTGAAAGGAGGTAGGGTTTCTAAACCTAAAGGTTTTATTACCAATATTTTGAATATTAAACCCATTGTTTCAATAGACCAAGATGGCAAGGCCATTCTGTTAGGTAAAACATTCAGTCAATCATCCAATGTTAATCTGGTACTAAAAAAAATTGAATCACTTATTGACAGGACAAAAATCTGGAATTATGTGGTTTTACATGCGCACAATGAGACTGGCGCAAAGGAATATTCTATGCGAATGCAAAAACTTACCGGGAAGGATCCTGTAGCAACAGTAGATATCTCGCCTGCAATTGGTATGAACGCTGGAGTTGGTGCTACTGCGGTATCAATCATGTTAAATTAAAATAAAGATGATGGGTTTTGTTCAACTCTATTTTTTAAATCTCACTGTCGTAATTGGTTTTATGACTTTTTTATGGTTAATAAGTATTTACCTGAAGAATGTAAGTATTGTTGATCTGTTTTGGGGTGTTGGCTTTGTCTTATCGGCTGTTGTCTATTTTTTAGGATCAGAAGGTGCCGGAATAAGAAAAGTGATCCTGCTATTCTTGGTTACTGTCTGGGGGCTGAGGCTTTCAATATATCTTGCCTGGCGGAACATTGGGAAGGGAGAAGATTTCAGATACCGTGAATTTCGTCTTCAATACGGAGCGCATCGTTATTGGTGGATCAGTTATTTTCAAACTTTTCTTTTACAGGGATTTTTGATGTGGCTGATTTCTGCCCCATTGCTGGGAGCCCAATTTAATGCTATTCATCAACAAATATCTTTGCTTGATATTGCAGGAATTACTGTATGGATTATTGGTTTTACATTTGAAGCAGGTGGTGACTGGCAACTTGCCAAATTTCGATCTAATCCGTTAAACAAGGGAAAGGTTTTGAATCATGGTTTCTGGCATTACACGAGGCATCCAAATTATTTCGGAGACGCCGCTGTATGGTGGGGCTTTGGTATATTCTCCATCTCTTCCGGCCATCTCCTGCCAGTTTTAGGTTCTATTCTCATGACTGCCCTGATCATTAAAGTCTCAGGGGTTTCTCTCCTTGAAAAAACATTAAAATCGAATAAACCTGATTATAATACCTATGTCAGAAGGACATCGGCATTTATACCCTGGTTTCCTAAAAAAACATAGAATATGGATTTTCTAAAAGACAATATCTGGCTAATACTTTTCTTCGTTTGGGGTATTCCACTTACCTGGTTTAGAAGTAAGTTCAGAAAAATAGTATATCAAACGGATAGTTGGATCATCAACATTAAACCGGTATTTATGGATGAAATCAAAGCTTTGTTTGGCAACGAATTCCCGGATTACATAAAGTACGTCAGGTTAAGGAATTCTTATCGGATATATCTGACGATTTATCTGATTCTATTTTTGTCGTATCTTAATTTTCAAAGTAAGGCACAAACCTCAAATTACAATAAAATGGCAACTGTTTCTGTTGGAAGCGTCATTCCTGAATTTAGTCTGAATGATCAATTTGGCAATAGTTTTGATGTCAAAACTGTTCTTGGCAAGAAGAATCTTGTCATTTATTTTTATCCGAAAGATGATAGTCCCGGATGCACGAAAGAAGCCTGTTCCTTTAGAGATCAATTCGAGGTATTTGCTGATGCAAATGCCTTGATCATAGGAATAAGCTCACAATCTGTGAAGAGTCACAAAGAATTTGCCGATAAGTACAGGCTCAATTACACTTTACTAAGTGATGAAGAAGGGAAGGTTCGTAAACTTTTTGGAGTGCCTACTAATTTACTGGGGTTGATTCCTGGAAGGGTAACCTATGTAGTGAACAAAGCGGGAAAAGTTGTTTACCTTTTTAATTCACAAATTAAGGCAGAACAGCATGTTAGTGTAGCTCTTAAAATATTGAAAGAGATCAAATAATGGGCTTATTTCTGATTCTGCCTATTCTTATTTCTTATGTATGCGGGGCAATCCCGTTTGGTTATCTTCTGACAAAGAGTTCTACGGGTTTAAATATTCTCGAACAGGGCAGTGGCAATATTGGTTCAACGAACGTTCGACGGATAGCAGGTAAAACGATATCGTTTCAAGTCCAGGTTCTGGATATGCTGAAGGGTTTTCTTCCCGTTTTTGTAATTAGTTTGATCAGCAGATCAGGCTACATGCTTATTCCTGATTATTATATCTTCCTTATAGCTTTCAGCACCATAATTGGGCACAATTTCTCAATTTTTCTCCGCTTTCAAGGTGGAAAAGGTGTAAATACCACCATTGGTACAACAATACTTCTAGCGCCATTGGAAATACTATGTTCAGTAGGTATATTTTTTTTAGTGAAGAAGCTTTACAGGTATGCTTCCGTAGGTTCAATTACGCTCGCTTGCGCACTTCCAATTAATGGTATTATTTTCAAAGAAAGTATCGGCTTGATCATCTATCTGCTTGTATGCTGCTGCATGATTATATTTCGCCATTTGTCGAACATAAAAAGACTTATCTCCGGTAATGAGCTTAGATAGGGAATTCAAGATAAAGAATCATATCGTCCTTTTTATAGTGAATTGTTAATTGGAATCACTACAAATATGCCCCAATGATTTATTTATATTTAAATTAAATTAGTACAATTTTATCATATTAAGTTATTACAATACATCCATATATATTTAATAACTAGTAGAATATGGGAATTGTCATATTGCCCGGCAATACGATCCATCATTTTAGCAAAGAACTTACTCTCCCGGAAACGGAAATTCAAATAATTGATATGAACAAAAAATTACTGTAAACGATTACATTGCAGCATGTTTTGGGTACGGAATTATTTTTTGTTTGGTCGATTGAGTATTTTTGAGATAATCTATTGCTTTATAACTGTAAATTTACTTAAAGAGCTATTATGCGCTACTTGTCACTTACGATAGTTGTCCTAATGATGGCTATTTTTGTGCAGGGACAGACTTCCCCGCATGGGAAATCATTCCAGATCGATTGTGCACAATGCCATACTTCCACCAACTGGAAGGTAAATCCCACAACAATAAAGTTCAACCATGACAATACAAATTTTAAGTTAGAAGGTCAGCATAAAGTCAGCAATTGCAAAGACTGTCATCTTACACTAGCCTTCAAGGATGGAAGAAGAAATTGTCTGGATTGCCATACAGATGCACATAACCAATCTTTGGGTAAGGATTGCGGGAAGTGTCATACGCCGAAATCATGGATCATCAGTGACGTAACAGCAATGCATCAAAAAACAAGATTTCCATTATTGGGTGCACATAGAACTGTTAATTGTAGTGATTGCCATAAGTCATCATCAAAATTTCAATTTGAGCCACTTGGAATCGAATGCATCAATTGTCATAACACTGATTTTCAGAAAACAACCTCTCCCAATCACGTAACAAATAAATACGCTACTCTTTGCCTGGAATGTCACAACGAAAACTCAAATAGCTGGCATACAACTCTAGTAAGCCATGAATCTTTCCCTTTAACAGGAGGCCACAATGTTGGATGCGGTTTATGTCATACAACGGGTCATTACACCAAAATAGCCAAAGAATGTAATACCTGTCACAACAAACAGTACATTACTTCGCAACTACCAAAGCATCAGGAGGCCGGTATTCCGGTTAAGTGTGAGACCTGCCACAATACCTCCACCTGGAAACCTTCCACTTTTAATCACCTTTTAACAGGTTTTGAATTAAAAGGATCACATAAAAATGTCGTACAATGTTCCGACTGCCATAAAGGAAATTTGACAGGTGCAAAACAAACTTGCATCAGTTGTCACCAATTTCAATATGACAACGCTCCCAGTCACAAAAAGGTCAATTATCCCGTCGATTGTATAAAGTGTCATACGCTGATTAATTGGGTAGAAAATACTTTTAATCATTCGACCACTAACTATCCGCTGACCGGTGCACATCAAAAAGTTAAATGTGGAGATTGTCATTTGACCTCTTTAGCAGGAACACCTATTGTATGCAGCAGCTGCCATCTTTCAACTTATACAAACTCTCAGGTTCCGACCCATGCCTCTGCAGGAATTCCAAAGGATTGTGCCACATGTCACACTACACCTGCATGGAAACCTTCCATTTTTAACCACACAACAACAGGTTATGAATTGAAGGGGGCGCACAAATTGCTAGTGCAGTGTTCATTATGTCATAAGGGAAATGTCACTTCTGCACCACAAACCTGTGTGGGATGTCATCAGGCTAAATACGATGTTGCCCCTAATCACAAATCTCAGGGATATCCAACAGATTGTATCATGTGTCATACGCAGAACAACTGGTTGGAAAATAGCTTTAATCATACAACTTCCAACTTTCCATTAACCGGATCTCACACTTCCGCTCAATGCACAAAATGTCATGCTGCTGGTTTCAAGGGTACTTCGACGGTTTGTAGCAGTTGCCATTTACCGGCATATACTGGTTCCAAGTCGCCTGACCACGTTGCAGCCGGTATACCAAAAGAATGCGCCGCCTGCCATACGACAACATCCTGGAAACCCGCATCTTTTAATCACATCTCTTCAGGCTATGAGTTGAAAGGGGCGCATAAAATAGTAACTCAGTGTTCTCAGTGCCACAAAGGGAATGTTAATTCAGCTTCACAGGTATGTGTCGGATGCCATCAGTCTCAATACGATGTTGCACCCGCTCACAAGAAGAATGGTTTTTCTACAGATTGTGCTAAATGCCACACTCAAGACAACTGGTTATCAACTACCTTTGATCATACTACAACGAATTTTCCGTTGACAGGATCTCATGCCAAAGTCCTATGTGCCTCTTGTCATGTAAATGGATATACAGGTACTTCGACCCTTTGCAGCAGTTGCCATTTGCCGGTTTATACCAGTTCACAATTGCCGGGTCACGTTGCTGCCGGTATACCAAAGGAGTGTGCGACCTGCCATACGACATCAGTCTGGAAACCATCCACTTTCAACCATACTACCACAGGATACGAGCTAAAAGGTGCTCATAAGCTAATCGTTCAGTGCTCTCAATGCCACAAAGGGAATGTCACTTCGGCATCCTTAACTTGTGTTGGATGCCATCAGGCCAAATATGATGCGGCCCTAAACCATAAAGCCCAAGGATATCCGACCGACTGTGCCATGTGTCATACTCAGAACAACTGGTTGGAAAACAGTTTCAATCATGCTACTACTGCCTTCCCATTAACAGGAGCTCATACATCAGTACTTTGTTCAAAATGCCACACTACAACTTTTAAGGGTACTTCGACATTATGTTTCACCTGCCATGCAACCAAATACAATGCGTCCACAAATCCGAACCATCTTGCAGCTAAATTCCCAACCAATTGCGAAATCTGTCATTCAACTACAGCATGGACTCCATCCACTTACAACCATGATGCCCAGTATTTCCCAATCAATAGTGGGCGACATAAGGGAGCATGGACGCTCTGCACAGAATGCCACACAACTCCTACCAATTATGCCACTTTCAGTTGTATAGTTTGTCATACTCATAGCAATAAAGCTAGTCTAGACAGTAATCACAATGGCGTAAAAAATTATGCCTATACCGGTACATCCTGTTACACCTGCCATCCCAGGGGGATTGTCAATTAAGATAAATAATTACAAATTCTCATTCTAAAATTTTCACCCGGTATTTACATAAGTGCTGGCATCAGATCAAAAAGCTCTTAGACGAATACATTTCGTTGAAATATTAAATGGAATAATTACAAATATAAATGTGTTGATAATTTTAATTTAGAATAAATTGAATAAAAAGCATTTCTTATTTCTTATATTAATATCAACTAACTACTTTAAAATTAAATATTTTAATACATATAATTTTTGATTTCTGTAGAACAAGATTTATAAAAGTACGCAATTTTGATTTTTAAAGTCAATTCAAATAACCAAATGGGAATCTGATTAGTTTAAAAAATTTCATTCATGTAATTCATAATGTTAACTTTATAATTGATTTTTAACATGTGATTCGAGACAGAGGAGATGAACAAAAATTTTGCTTTTTGATAATAAAAGAATAAATTCACTCTTCAAATTACAGAGAGTAAGAATGTTAACAATCCCTTAAATGTTCTAATGAAATTGAAAGACTCTACTATACATCAAATTGTCATTTCTGCATTAGTTGCTATTGTCGCAGGCATAATTGTAATTCTGTTATCCATAGGATTTAGCTATTACGCCATTCCCTTGGAGGAGAGACATTTTCATCCATTAAATCAATCTTTTAAAGCAAGTGGATTTGTAGGGCATGGCTTGGGAATTGTTGGCTCAGTACTGATTTTGCTAGGTGTTTTCACCTACGTAATAAGGAAGCGATTTCATCAATTCTCACAGATAGGCTTATTAAAGCATTGGCTTGAGTTTCATATATTTCTTTGCACGCTCGGGCCATTCTTAATTTTATTTCACACCACCTTTAAATTTGGAGGAATCGTAGCAGTAAGTTTCTGGAGCATGGTGGCGGTTTTTCTGAGTGGAATAATTGGGCGTTATATTTATCTTCAAATTCCAAGATCTATTGAAGGACAAGAGCTTACGCTTCTTGAACTTGATGAGCAGAAAATTGAAATGAACAAGCAATTGAGGCAATCCGTTACATTGGATGAAAGCATTTATGAACTCATAAATGTTAAACAAAATCAATCGAAAGGTAAGAGTAGTTCTTTCGGAAGAAGTAAAGAGGAGCGGGTGGCCTTTAAGCAACTGAGAAAGGAGTTAAAAACGCAAAAGCTTCCTATTAAAAAAACGAGGGAAATTATTAGAATATTTAAAAATCAGTTGAGGTTGAAGAAGAGGATTGAGCGTTTGGTAACAATGCAAAAGCTCTTTGCCTATTGGCACGTGGCTCATTTGCCATTTGCTGCAGTCATGCTTGTTGTCATGATCATACATGTGGTTGTCGTAGTTACTTTTGGTTACAAATGGATTTTTTAATTATGGAAGTACTTATTGAAAATTTGGTTATTTATTCGTTGGTTGCGATTTTTATTGTTACAATCATCATGATTTATATTCTAAAGCAAAAGAGGGAATCACGCATTGTAGAGGCCAAGATTGCTAATGCTATTGAAGAGGGAATACATGAACCGGTCACTTTGCATCCTGTGATTGATGTAAATAGTTGTATTAAAAGTGGAGCATGCATCACTGCATGCCACGAAAAAGATATCATCGGGATTAAAGATGGGAAAGCTACTATTATCAATGCGTCTCATTGCATTGGACATGGGGCCTGTTTTCATGCATGTCCGGTTCAGGCAATCACCCTTTTTATCGGCACAGAAAAAAGAGGTGTTGAATTGCCTCACGTTGATCAAACTTTTGAATCCAATGTGCCGGGAGTTTATATTGCGGGGGAGATGGGGGGTATGGGTCTGATAAGGAAC
The DNA here is from genome assembly GCA_025358395.1 of Bacteroidia bacterium. The sequence continues at coordinate 6,799 of JANYJT010000068.1, read as the reverse complement.
TCAGTGGAACAGGGTAAACAGGCAGTTGAAAACCTGATGAAAAAAATTGACAAAAATGTTGTTGCTCAATATGACCTGCTGATCGTTGGTGGCGGACCTGCCGGTGTGTCAGCTTCTTTGGCTGCGAAAAAAAATAATCTCAAAGCGTTAACTCTTGAGCAGAACAGCTTGGGTGGAACTGTCTTTACTTTTCCGCGTGCGAAGATTGTCATGACTTCCGCCATGGATTTACCCCTATATGGCAAAGTAAAATTGACTGAGACCAGTAAATTGGAACTTTTGAATCTTTGGACAAAAGTGCTGACAAATAATGATATTGATCTTCGTGAAAATGCTAAGGTTGAGTCCATTACTCCAGTTGACAATTATTTTTTAACAAAAACTCTGGATGGTCAGGAATTTACTTCCCGAAAGATATTACTCGCCATTGGTAGAAGAGGATCTCCTCGAAAGTTGAACGTGAAGGGTGAAGAGCGTATGAAAGTGGCATATCGGTTGTTGGAACCTGAACTAATTACGGGCAAAAGAGTTTTGGTTGTTGGAGGAGGAGATTCCGCCATAGAATCAGCTCTGCTTTTAACTGATGAAAACGAAGTAACGCTTTCATATAGAAGTGAGTCTTTTGGTCGGATTAAACCAAAAAACAATGAAAAAATTAAAGAAGCGATCGCAAATAATTCTGTTAAGATGCTCTTTAACTCGAATGTGACGTCTATTGAAGATCATCAGGTTAAATTATTTCTTTCTGATATAAAGGAAGAGGTTGTAATAGAAAATGACCTTGTTTACATTTTTGCAGGTGGAGAATTGCCAACCCAGTTTCTTGAGAAAATAGGCATTAGAATTACCAAAAAATTTGGAGAAGCTATACTTAAGCATGAAAAGTAGTTTAAAGCTAGGTTGATTAAAGCTTACAAAAATGAAATTTGAACATAGAATAGCATTTATTATTTGTGCACTGGCAATTTCATTGCAAGGGAAGGCTCAAATTTCACCGGGTGAACTTTCAAAAGTACATGCCCATCTTGAAGGAATGTCAAATTGCACCCAGTGTCATACCATGGGAGCTAAGGTTTCGAACGAAAAATGTCTGGACTGCCACAAGGAGATCAAGAAACGACTGAATGAATCTAAAGGGTATCATGCTTCGTCAAAAGTTAAAAGCAAAGAATGTATTATCTGCCACAGCGAACATTATGGTCGGAATTATGACATTGTCCACTTGATTAAAGATAAGTTTGACCACAATGATGCCGGGTATAAGCTGGAAGGCAAACACGCAAAAAAGGCCTGCAATGATTGCCATATGATTGCGAATATTTCTGATCCTCAATTAAAGAATAAGAAAGAAACTTATCTGGGATTAAACGAGTCATGCCTTACATGTCATGATGATTTTCATCAGAAGACTCTGCCGGTAAACTGCTTAAATTGCCACACTTACGATGGTTTTAAACCTGTAACTAAATTTGAACATTCCAAAGCAAAATATCAATTAAAGGGCAAACATATTGAAGTGGCTTGTGAAAAATGCCACCCCAAAAGCTCACGAAATGGTAAAAATTTCCAGCAATTCACTGGATTGCAGTTTCAAAATTGCGTGAACTGTCACAAAGATCCACATGAAAATAAATTTGGTCAGAATTGCATGCAATGTCACGTAGAAGAATCATTTAAGGCAGTTAAAAGCATTGGACAGTTTGATCATAGTAAAACCGGATTTGAATTGACAGGAAAGCACATCCAGGTTGCCTGTAAGACGTGCCACAAAACCAACCTTACGGCTGCGATTAAACACGAGAAATGCACTGATTGCCACAAAGACTATCATAAAAATCAATTTAGCAAGGCTGGTAAGTCGCCGGATTGCTCTGAATGTCACGACTTAACTGGATTCGCGCAATTTTCTTATACGGTGGAGAAGCATAATCTCTCAAAATTTAAACTTGAGGGGGCACATTTAGCCATTCCTTGCCTCGATTGCCATAAGAAAGAAAAAGAATGGAATTTCAAAAACCTGGGTGAAAAATGTGTTGATTGCCACAAGGACATTCACAAAGACCTGATTGATACAAAATATTACCCATTTCAAAAATGTGAAAATTGCCATCAAGTGTTAGCTTGGAATGAAATAAAGTTTGATCACAAACTAACATCTTTTGAACTTCAAGGCAAACATACCGCCATTTCTTGCCGAAAATGCCATTTCGATCAGAAAAGCATCAATGGAATTAGTCAGAAATTCAAAAGTCTGGATGGAAATTGTGAAAATTGTCATACGGATGTACATCTGGCACAATTTAGTAAGAACCAAGAGATTGCTTGTTTGAGATGTCATGGTTTTGACAATTGGAAGCCTGAAAAATTTAACCACAATAGTACCAGGTTTAAATTGGAAGGAGGACACAAAGATGTTGCTTGTGCCAAATGCCACAAACTTTTGACGGAAGGGAATACTAAGTATATTAATTACAAATTTAAAGACATATTATGCGCTACTTGTCACTTACAATAGTTGTCTTTATGATGACATTGAATGTTATGGGACAGACTTCCCCGCATGGGAAATCATTCCAGATAGATTGTGCACAATGTCATACATCTTCAAACTGGAAGGTAGATCCCACGGTAATTAAGTTTAACCATGACAATACAAATTTCAATTTGGTTGGTCAGCATATGGTTACCAATTGCAAGGATTGTCATCTTACCCTGACCTTCAAGGATGGAAGAAGAAACTGCCTTGATTGCCATACCGATCCTCACATCCAGTCGTTGGGTCAGGATTGCGAGAAGTGCCATACGCCGAAATCCTGGATCATCAATGACATTACAGCCCTTCATCAAAAAACAAGATTTCCTTTGTTGGGTGCTCATAGAAATGTTAATTGCAGCGAGTGCCATAAGTCTGCTTCAAAATTTCAATTTGAGCCTCTAGGAATCGAGTGTGTTAATTGCCATATCGCCGATTTCCAGAAAACAACTTCTCCGAATCACGTAACGAATAAATATTCCACTTCATGCCTTGAGTGCCACAATGAAAATTCTAATAGCTGGCATATGACTCTTGTTGGCCATGAGTCTTTTCCTTTAACAGGTGGTCACAATATTGGGTGCGGATTGTGTCATACGACAAATCACTACACCAAAATTGACAAAGAATGTAATACCTGCCACAGCAAACAGTACTTAGCCTCTCAGGTACCTGCACATTCAACTGCAGGGATTTCCAAGGAATGTGCGACTTGCCACTCCACGGTAACCTGGAAACCTTCAGGTTTTAACCATACAACTACAGGCTACGAATTGAAGGGAGCGCATAAATTACTCGTTCAGTGTTCATTGTGTCACAAGGGCAATGTGACATCCGCTCCACAAATATGTGTTGGATGTCATCAGAGTAAATATGATGCAGCTCTTAATCACAAAGCTCAGGGATTTCCAATAGATTGTATCATGTGTCATACGCAGAATAACTGGTTGGAAAATAGCTTTAACCATGCGACCACCAATTTTCCATTGACCGGATCTCACACCACCGTTGAGTGTTCCAAATGTCATACAGTTGGTTTTAAAGGCACGCCAGTTGCATGCAGCAGTTGCCATTTGCCGGCTTATACCAGTTCTCAGACTCCGGGTCACACCGCAGCTGGTGTACCAAAAGAGTGTGCCACCTGCCACACTACAATTGCCTGGAAGCCATCATCATTTAATCATACGACTACCGGTTATAAACTTAAAGGAGCTCATAAGCTTATCATTCAGTGTTCACAGTGCCACAAAGGAAATGTCACGACAGCTTCTCAGGTATGTATTGGATGCCATCAGGCTCAATACGATGTTGCTCCATCGCATAAAGCAAGCGGCTTTTCAACGGATTGCACTAAATGCCATTCACAGGACAATTGGCTTTCTGCAAACTTTGACCATTCAACTACTAATTTTCCTTTGACAGGAGCTCATACAAAGGTTCTATGTTCTACATGCCATGTCAATGGGTATGCAGGAACTTCGATTGTCTGCAGCAGTTGCCATTTACCTGCTTATACAAGTTCTCAATTACCTGGTCACGTAGCTGCCGGAATACCTAAAGAATGTGCCACCTGTCATACAACAGTAGTATGGAAACCCTCTGCTTTCAACCATACGACTACCGGTTATGAACTCAAAGGAGCGCATAAACTAATCGTTCAATGTTCAGATTGCCACAAAGGGAACGTCACTACTGCCGGCTTAACATGTGTAGGTTGCCACCAAGCCAAATATGATGCGGCCCTAAACCATAAAGCCCAAGGATATCCGACCGATTGTGCCATGTGTCATACACAGAACAACTGGTTAGAGAATAGCTTCAACCACGCTACTACTGCCTTCCCTTTGACCGGAGCTCACACAGCAGTATTGTGTTCAAAATGCCATACCACCACTTTTAAGGGTACTTCGACATTATGTTTCAATTGCCATGCAACCAAATACAATGCGTCCACAAATCCGAACCATCTTGCCGCTAAATTTCCAACTAATTGCGAAATCTGTCATTCAACTGCAGCATGGACTCCATCCACTTACAACCATGATGCCCAGTATTTCCCAATCAATAGTGGGCGGCACAAGGGAGCATGGACGCTCTGTACAGAATGCCACACAACTCCTACCAATTATGCCACTTTCAGTTGTATTGTTTGTCATGCGCATAGCAATAAAGCTAGTCTAGACAGTAATCACAAAGACGTAAAAAATTATGCCTATACCGGTACATCCTGTTACACATGCCATCCAAGGGGAACTACCAATTGAATCTTAAACTTAATAAAATTTGGATCCATGATTATTTTCCAAGAATTCAATGTTAATTTTAATTGATGCATTGGTTAAAAATCAGGATCTGTACGAATAGCATTGAATACCGAAGAAATTTTTATGTGAAATAGCTTAAAAAATTGTACTTAGTATAAAAATCCCACCAGATAATAGGTGTTCTATTTAGTCGAAGTTGAATTCTATTGATTTAGATTTTGAAATAGTTGATTTAGAATGATTTTTGTGTTTATTGGCCATATATATTGGAATATCGACAATTTGGCACCTTGTGTTTTGAAAATGATTTGTTAACATATTGAATTGATTGATGAAAATCTTTATAGTCTTAATAGGAATGTTTTTGTGCATGTCTACAATCTCAGCCCAAAATGGCAAAAAGGAGATCGAGGGAGCCGTAACTTACCAAACCGCTCAAAATGTATATGTTAAATTTTTATCGGCAAGAGGTATCAAAATAGGAGATAAAATTTATATCCGGAAAGATGATTTATTGTTACCTGTTTTAAATGTTGAGAATGTTTCTTCCGTATCATGTGTTGGAAAGCCAATAGTTAATGAAAAATTTAAAGTAGGTGACAAATTAATTGCACTTGTCTCCAGGGAAGAGGCAGCAGCTGAAAAAGAATTGCAAAAGGAACAGTCGGTTTCTGCGCTGCCAGACAGTTCAAAATCTGGAATTGGTCAAACGACCATTGTTCCTTCTGTTAGGAAACAACGCATTGATGGTCGCATACAAATCTCCTCTTACTCAAATCTATCAAGTTTGCCTTCCGGGAGTAACAATCGATTGAGATATATCTGGTCTATGAATGCTTCCAATTTATCTGATTCACGAATCTCATTGGATACTTACATATCATTTTCTCATAAGTTGAACGATTGGGCACCAATCAAGGAGAATATTTTTAACGGACTAAAAATATATGACCTGAACCTGAAATATGAAGCGGGGGATAATACTACTATTTGGTTGGGGCGGAAAATCAATCCCAGTATTGCCAGTCTTGGTGCGCTTGACGGTTTGCAATTTGAAATGAAATTTGAGCATTTCTTCTGGGGTGCAGTTGGAGGCTTTAGACCGGATAATGTCGATTATAGCTTTAACAAGAATTTATTGGAATATGGTGCATTTATTGGACATATGGCAAAAAATAGCAATGGAGTCATGCAAACTTCATTGGCTGGATTCAACCAAACCAATTCGGGTAATACCGACAGACGGTTTTTATATTTTCAACATGACAATTCCCTGCTGAAGAACTTAAACTTTTTTCTATCCTCCGAAGTTGACCTTTTTAAAGTAGTCAACGGTCTTCCTGTGAATGCATATACATTGACAAGTTTGTACCTGATGCTGAATTATCGGATATCAAGAAAATTTTCCGTGTCGACCTCTTATGATAACCGTAAGAATGTAATTTATTATGAGACCTATAAAAATTACATTGATGCGATGCTGGCGGATGCAACCAGGCAAGGTGTACAATTTCGGATCAATTACCGACCAATTAACTATATGAGTATTGGTTTGTCTTCAAGTTACTGGGATAGGGCAGGGGACAGCAGACCTACTAAAAATTTTAATGGGATCTTTACATATTCTCAACTGCCGTTGTTGAAAGTTTCTACCACATTAACAGCGAATGTGCTTCAAACTAGTTATGTTAATGGTGTTATTTATGGCATTAGATTCGATAAGGACCTCTTTAATGGCAAGCTGAACTGGGGATTAAATTACAGATATGTTGATTATACCTATGTTGCATCATCAGGAAAACTGATCGAACACATTGGAGCAGCTGACTTATCCTTTCAATTTACCCGCAAATTTTCTATGTCAGTAAGCTATGAAGGAACTTTTGAGCAGCAAAATGTTTATCACCAGATTTATGGTAGTCTGATTAAACGTTTTTGACATTGCCCTATTTATCTTGACTCTCCCATGAAAAAGCATTAAAAATAAAGGGTTCTTTTCTTG
>JANYJT010000066.1 GCA_025358395.1 Bacteroidia bacterium | reverse complement strand
TTCTTTCTTTTGCTCTTCATTGTGACAGTAAATTTAAGGTTTAAAAATACACCTTAACTCACTGTCCTAATTTTGGGTAGTATTATAAAATGTCCAACGTACCATTTGGGGTTAGTTGGAAAGGGGAACAGGATTTCGTCGAAAATGAATTACAAAACCCAAATGGAAGGTTCTCAGTAGGTACTCCACGAACTTCAGATGGTTCTTTGTTGTTTTTACAAAATATGATTTCAAAGATGGAACCGAAAGGTTCACGAATCGGGATCATTTTTAACGGTTCACCTTTATTTACAGGGGACAGTGGTTCAGGAGAGAGTAATATTCGTAAATGGATAATTGAAAACGACTGGTTGGAATGTATCGTTCAACTACCTGACCAATTATTCTTTAATACAGGAATAACAACTTATATATGGATACTTTCAAATAACAAAAAGAAACACCGTCGGGGAAAAGTTCAACTCATAGACGGTTCAAACCATTTTCAGTTGATGAAAAAATCATTGGGTAATAAACGAAAATATATTACCAATGAGATGGTTGAGGAAATTACAAGGTTGTATGAAGATTTCAAAGAAACGGAAACATCTAAAATCTTCCCGAACGAACATTTTGGTTATACAAAGATCGTAATCGAACAAACATTGGTGAAGGATGGTAAAGTTGAAACTGATAAAAACGGTAAACCAAAACCTGATGGTTCTTTACGTGATACTGAACGTGTTCCCCTTAGTGTGGATATTAATGAATACTTCCTTCGTGAAGTGAAACCCCATTTACCTAATTCGTGGATGGACCGTTCAAAAGATACCATCGGATACGAAATCAACTTCACAAAATATTTTTATACATACAAACCACTTCGTCCGTTGGATGTTATTACAAAAGATTTGTTGGATTTAGAGAAAGAATCAGACGGATTAATGAATAAATTAAAATGGGGTATCCGATCATCTCCCGTGCTGATTTTTGATGATATTATCATATGAAATAGGTACAGCCGTTACCCCTTGCTCAATAAGTCTCAGGAACAATAGCCCTCTACTTTTTGATGTTCGTCTATTATACCTGAAAACATACTCGTCAAGATAGTATTCAAGTTTGTTTTTGTTCAAATAGCTTTGGTGTGTGCCTAAGAGCCACCTTTTTAATAATGAAGCAATTCTATGAACATTAGGCAATATTTCCTCATCTTCTTCTTTCACGGAAGCTTTTTGAACTTTGTGTTTATACCCTTTATTAATCAACTCATTATAGCTTGGCCAACCGTCAGTGATAATTGTTGATGCTGGCTCAACATTATTTTGAATGAATGAAAGCAAACTTTCACTTGACGCATCGGTGATTTTGGCCAATCTGGCTCTTCCCGTCTTTCTTCCAATTACTTCAACAGCAACTGCGATCAAACTTTTACCTTCTGCTCCACGTCCTCGTTTACCTGAAACTTTTCCCCCAACTAATACTTCATCGACTTCAACAATCCCTTGCAGTTTGGCTCTACCACTTAAAATCATAAGTCTTCTAAATTTATGAAGCCAAGTCCAAGCAGTTTGATAGTTACCCAATCCAAGTATCTTTTGTAGTCCTTTTGCGCTAACACCATTCTTTTGTGCAACCATCCACCAGATTGCATCAAACCAGATCAATAATGGTTTTGTCGACTTATGAAAGATCGTTCCATTAGTTACAGTTGTTTCTTTATGACAGTCAATGCACTCAAATCTACCATTACTCTTCTTCCAAGATCGAATCGAGCCGCATACTGGACATTCAAAGCCATGCGGCCACCTAATAGCAACTAAATAATCAATACAGCTTTGTTCTGTCTTGAACATTTCTTCAAACTCAAGTTGATTTGTTGGATATTTCATCCAACAAAGTTAAAAATTATTTACGGGAGATGATCGGATACCCCATTTAATCCTATACGTTTACAATCAATAAATTAACATGGGCGGCCTATGCGCTTATACCAATAGAAAAAATTACCATGAAGAACAATCAACCTGTCTGTCAGATTGATGGGCGTTATCTATACTACACATTTCTGGCTGGTGCTCATAGAATATTGCAAAATCAGTAAGCTATGAAGGAACTTTTGAGCAGCAAAATGTTTATCACCAGATTTATGGTAGTCTGATTAAACGTTTTTGACATTGCCCTATTTATCTTGACTCTCCCATGAAAAAGCATTAAAAATAAAGGGTTCTTTTCTTG
>JANYJT010000050.1 GCA_025358395.1 Bacteroidia bacterium | reverse complement strand
CGGACTTCCTTCAAAAATTCCGCCGCTAATGGCATCAGTGCCTACCAATACCACCATCTTTGGATCGGGCGTAGCATCATAGCATATTTGAAGCGGCGCTGCCATATTGGAAGTAATCGGACCTGTTATGACGATTCCATCTGCATGACGGGGAGAAGCAACGAACTCAATTCCGAACCTTCCCATGTCGAATTGCACGTTGGTGGCTGCATTTAACTCCCATTCGCAACTGTTGTCGCCTCCGGCTGAAACCTGACGGAGTTTCAATGAATTTCCGAACAATGATTTGAACTCATTGGGAATGATCTCTTTATTCAAACCAATGGGCTCATCTATGCCTTCCCGGATGATCAGGCGATTCCGCTCATTGGTGGATATTTTGTAATCCTTCGTGAATGCAATTTTATTGGGAAATTTGAAGGCACATTCACCACAAAAAGTGCATTTCCCGAGGTCGATCGTTACAGGAGAGGCAGTAATAGCCCTCGTCGGACAACAATTAACCAGCAACTCATTTTCCACTTTTTCGAGTGAAATAACCGGTCGACCCCTGAATATTCCCGGTACTTTGACATTACGCACATCAGGAATAAACTGTTTTCCCTGATGATACCATATTTTAAGGTTACTAAACATACATGCAACTATTAACTTTTTTGAACTCTCAACTCTCAACTTTTTCCTCACAGATCATGCCCGCAGTACGACAAATTAAAGCTCTTATTACATATCGGAAAATCCGAGATCTCATTGTTACGCACCGAAAGTGCCAAAGCCAACCAGTTGTGAAAGGAGGGATCCTTGATTTTGTAATGGATCAGCTCTCCGTCTAATCCGGTTATGGCACAGTGGCATATTTCGCCCCGCCAACCTTCGACCAGTGATAATGTAAAAAGGTTGGCATTTGGACTTAAAAGGGGTTTTGGAATAGTTTCAACCGTTAGGTTATTTAGCAGTTTTCTAAGATAGCCGATCGATTGAATCACCTCATTTTTGCGTATTTGAACACGCGAATAGACATCCCCATGTCGTTTAACTTTTACTTCATGCTCAAGTTCCGGATATAAATTATGCGGATGAGATGATCGGATGTCTCTTGCAACTCCGCTCGTTCTCGCTGCCATACCTACTGTTCCAATGGCGGAAGCATCTTCAACTGATACCACACCGGTTCTTTCGAATCTGGAAAGCGCACTGGGAAGGTTGAACAGCTGGGAATTCATCTCGACAAAATCCGGTTCGAAAGCATCCAAAACCTGAAGAAGCCTTTCAGCAAGGGCAGGTGTAAACAAATATTTATTCCGGCCAGGTCTGATTAGTCCTTTTGAGAGCCTGTTTCCACACCATTCCTGCATGAAATTGATGATAGGAGTGCGCAGTCGTCCGTACACAGAACTGCCCAGCTGGTAGGCTATATCTGTGCAGAGCGCACTCAGGTCGCCTGTATGGACAGCTATTCGCTCCAATTCAAGCGCGATAGTCCTTGAAAAGTCAATTCCACGGGTTGATTTAAATCCGCACAAACTTTCCCACACATGAGCAAAAGCTGTGGAATGACCAACCACAGTATCCCCGGCAATATTTTCAGCCAGAGTGGCTAACTGAGCGAGTTCACGCTTCTGAAGGAACAATTTTTCGATGCCCCGGTGCTGGTAACCCAATTGTATCTCCAGGTGTAAAATCTGTTCTCCATTGCAGATAAACCTGAAATGACCGGGTTCAATCACGCCTGCATGGATTGGCCCAACTCCAACTTCGTGAAGCTCCTCGCTGTCAATACTATAAAATGGATAGTTGGCAATAATAGCATCCTTGTTGGCCCTGTCGAATGGATACCTTACAGGCTTCAACCAAGGATGATCGCTGTAATTCAATCCGAAATTTTCGTGAATTTCACGCTCAAATTTTTCGAAGCAGAGGAGCTTGGCCGTAAAGGATGGAAGTACATCCGTGCGATTTACTGTGCATGCCGAAAGATGTACCAAATGCTTGATATCATCTGCGATACAACATATCAGCCATATTTTGAGTCCGTTGGGTACTCCAAAATAATTAACACAGTGTCTATCAGACGTTTCAGATAAAAGACCGGTATTTACTTCAAAGAAAGCTTCGTAGCTCAACTCCGGAATTGAAGTAGTTGAAACAGATTGATTGTTTTTTATGGTAATTGTCTGCATAATCAGATAGGTAAGAGTGTGATGCTCTCCTTGATAAGTTGGACGAAAAAAGGAGGTGGATTCAATCCCAGGTAAACAGCTGTTGCCAGTAACAAAAACTGTGAAAGCGACTCCCACGGACTTGTTCTGGCTACGTTAGAATCATCAAAACCTTCAGCCGGTACAAAGAGTACTTTAAAAATATTCTTCCCGAAAGCCCAGATAATCATGGTTAAAAGTAGTAATACGGCAAACAGCAAAAAGATCTGTTTGGCATCAAACATGGATTTGAAGATTAGAAACTCACTCACAAACAAACCGGAAGGGGGCATCGCAGCAGAACTGATAAAACCTAGCAGCAAAACCATTGCACCGGTCGGATTGTACTTGAAATAGTTGCCAATGTGCGTGATACTTTTGTTCTGAAAAACCCTGTACAACTGGTTATATTGGAAGAACAGACTTGATTTTACAAATGCATGAAGTACAATATGGAGTATGGCCGCATAATAGCCGATACCCCCTGCCGCAACTCCAAGCATCACGATTCCCATGTGTTCGATTCCGGAATAAGCAAACATTCGTTTGATGTTTTTTACCTTCATCATGTAGACAGTTGCAACAAAAAGAGAAAGAAATGCAGCAATTCCAACCACCAACCTGGCCCAATGAAGTAAAGGAGTATTGGCAATGACGATATAGAAACGGAATATTCCCACGAAACCCAGGTTCATCAGCACACTGGCAAGCAAAGCACCGGCAGGGGCGGGGGCGGTATCTTTGGCATCAATTCCTGCCGTGAACATCGGGACTAAGCCAAGCTTCGCGGTAAACCCTGTAAATATAAACAGGAATGCCATTTGCAGCCAGGTTGGGTTCAATTCTCCGCTTCTTGACAGCAAGTTGCTGAAAGAGAGATTGTCAGACCCGGTATGTTGTAGCGAAAGACTTAAAAACAGAATCCCGATGAATATAAAAGTGATACTGATGGCACAAATGAACACGTACTTCCACGTTCCTTCCAGTGCCAGTTTGTTGCGGTGATGGTAAATTAGGGCGGAGGCACTCAACGTGGTGATTTCAGTGAAGATCCAGGTGACCGCAATGTGGTTGGAAAGATATCCGGCACTGATTGCCATGATCAATAATATCAGCGAAGCAAGATAAATTGACCTCGATCTCGGGGGTTCGTAATGGTTTTCAATGTAAATATAGCTGTGAATCGCGGCCGGGATCGAGATGATACTAAGTGTGACCAGCAGCAAAATACCAAGTGAATCAAAAGTAAAGTAAACGGAATCATTCGTTCCAAGATGCGTACATACCTGGTAAGTAAACCAGGACTGCCAAACCAGAAATAATCCCAGCAGGGAATAGACAAATTGCTTGTTCCTGCTGAAAAAGAGGCATAGAACAACTGCAACGGATCCTAATAAGTATATGATAACCATGTATTTCTGTTGTTTGGATTAATAATCTTTTAAATTACTCAGCTGATCAACATCCACATCTTTAAACACATCACCGATTTTATTCATGAAGATCCCCAAGATAAGGACGCTGGCAAAAATATCAAGCATAATACCCAGGTTCACCAGCAGTGGCATTTCGTTGCCAATGGCCAGTGATAATACAAAAACTCCGTTTTCAATGACCATATATCCCATCACATGGGTAATGATTTTTCTTCTGGTAGCGATCAGATATAAGCCAAAAAAGAGGGTAGAGAGTGCTACAACAAAAAATATTTTGTCGAGGTGATCATCCTTAATCATATTAGCTATCAATATATTGACAACTACTATAGAAGTTGTTATGACCAGTGAGACAAAGTTTGGCAGAAAAGGTTCGGCTTCCCGGGTTATATTGTTCCTTTTGAGCAGATAACTCAGAAAAATAGGCACCGCCAATGATTTAAAGACAATGGTTTCCAGTAGGATCAGTGCAAGATTGACAGGATTGATCTCACTAAGCTGAATGAAAACCACAAAAAACAGCAATACACCCTGAAGCGCCAGCACCTTGATGTACGTCATCAGGCGGTTGGCAATAGCCATGTAAAATAGGGTGACGATAAAAATGATCAATAATACATGTATCATAAGGTTCGTCTGATTTTTCGGTTAAATAAATTTTTTAAGAATGAGCAGCACACCAAAGAAAATGAGCAGGCTGACAGAGGTAAGTACAACAATAAACTGTGGATTGTGACTCATTCGGAACCTGGCCATAAATGATTCAATTAAGCCAATTGCCACAGCCATAAGCAGTTGAATCGAGAAGAATGCGGGTATAGCATATTGGTAAGGGATAACCCCGATAAAAAGGTTGACAATCAGCGCTCCATAAACCGCAAATTTGATGTATCCAGCTGTTAGAATTAATCCCAGATCAAATCCGCTGTTGTCTAAAATCATCACTTCATGGACCATAGTAAGTTCGAGGTGTGTTTTGGGATCATCGATGGGCATCCTGCTGTTTTCGATCATGGCTATCATCAGTAAAACGAAGGTAGCAAGTGCGGCCAGTGCGTAGCTAATTTGCGATCCGATGTGCAAAGAGGCAAAAATCCCCTGAAAGGATGTGTGCCCGGAAAGTAATGCCAATGAGCCCATTAAAATGAAGAAGGCAGGCTCTGCAAACATGGAATAGAGGGCTTCGCGGCTAGCACCCATCCCTTCAAAACTACTACCTGTATCCAAAGCCGAAATAATGCTGAAAAACTTGCCCAGGGCCAGTACATAGGCGAAAAAGATAAAATCACCATTGAAACTCAATATTCCGGGTGATTTGCCAAACGGAACGACAAGCATGGCCATCACGATAGATGCAAAATATACTGTTGGGGCGAGCTGAAACACAAAACTGGTTGTCTTGCTGTAAACGGCACCTTTTCGGTACAGCCGAACGACATCCCAAATGGGTTGTAATATTCCGGGACCTTTTCGACCCGATGCCAGACTCTTGGTACGGATAACAATACCGGTAAAAAAGAGTGATGCAAGTAGAATTAATAGTACACTCAGCATGATTATAGCAGTTTAATAATGTTAATGAAAGTTTCAATATTCCTGTACAATAACGGAATTCCGAGTACTGTCAGGATAAAAATGATTCCATACAAAATATAGAATTGCAGTTTTCCGTTGTTCAAAAAGACAAACCGGCCCATGAAATTCTTGTTTAGCTTTAGTATGCTGTCAATCAATCCTTTTTCCAGTTTATCATGAGCATGTGTTTGGTATTTTCCTCCTCCGGGAAAAACTCCCTGAACTATATCTTCCTCTTTTTCGACCATTAAAACTGGCGCAAACAGTTTACTGTATGTCCTTACAAAGGAGCTGGCAGTAAACTGTTGTTTATTCCCAGGAGCAACATATCCACATCCCCAGGTGGCGCTTACTTTTATAGGGTTTTTGGCTGACTGGAATTTACGGATAAAATAAATGCCAATAATGGAAAATATCAACAGCCATGATGCCCAGCTGATAGGCTGTAATGCCTCGAATGCGTTCAATCGCGATGGATTTGTCATGATGGTAAGAGATCCGGAGAAAAGGCCAACTGGTTGTGCAAGAAGTTTAATGAAAATCAGTGGAAAGATCCCAATCAGCACAATTACCATTGCGAGAAAATAAGAGGGCAGGAGTTGAATAAAAGTTACCTCCCGGCAGTCGGAAGGAAGAGCTTGTCGTTCAGTGCCCAGGAAGATAATTCCAAAGGCCTTGGTAAAACATATCATGGCTAATCCACCGATGGCTACGAGTCCAATGGTGGAAAAAATGGCAGCCAATAATGAAAGAATAGTTCCTTCAGATAACCAACTGTAAAGACCTGTATATATGATAAATTCAGATATAAAACCATTAAATGGAGGGATACCGCAGATGGCAATGGCCGCGATTAAAAAAAGAAAAGCAGTCTGAGGCATCTTTTTGACGACTCCGCCAAGTTTTTCAATCTCCATGGTATGTGTGGCCTGGTACACATTTCCAGCAACATAAAAAAGCAGTGATTTGAACAAGGCATGGTTTAAAGTATGTAGCAGTGCTCCTGCAAACCCTAGGGTAATTAAAATCTGGCTTCCCATTCCTTTTCCAATGCAACCAATGCCAATTCCAATACCGATGATCCCAATATTTTCAATGCTATGATAGGCAAGTAATTTTTTTAGGTTGTGCTGAACAATGGCCAGCATCACTCCGTACAAGCCGGATATAACAGATACAATCAGTATCACATATCCAACTGCCAGAAAATCGGTTTCAATGAGCAGCAACATGCGCAAGATCCCGAATATACCTATCTTAATGATCACACCCGACATCATACCCGAAATGTGCGATGGCGCTGCCGGGTGTGCATATGGCAGCCAGGTATGAAATGGAACAAATCCTGCCTTTATGGCGAAGGCGGCAAAGAAGCAGAGAAAGAGAATCAGGGATGCACCTCCCGGAATTGATGCCGAATAGGTGGTGATTGCTTGAAAATCATAGCTATTCGTTTTGTTGATAACCCATAAAAAACCGATCATAAGAAATATGATGGAAAAGTGTGCCTGAATCAGGTAATTGATTCCTGCTTTGATGGTTAGGATATTTTCATTCTCGAAAATAATCAATATAAAGGAGGTCAGAGCCAGAATTTCCCAGGCAATCAGAAAAACAAAACTGTTTTGGATCACACATAAACTGATGATCGCAGTATGTTGCAGTAAAAAGGATATGCTGTGCAGGGTCAGGCTGTTTTCTCTCTTTTTGTAAGTTTTCATGTAGGAAAAACCATAGAGCGCACCTGTAAGAAATACCAGATTGATGATTAGAATAAACCAACCAGAAAGCGCATCAAATCTCAACGGAATAGATCCGGTAACATAACTTCCCTGGTAAATAAAAGAGGTTGTCTCACCCAAAAGGGAATCTATTGCGAAAATGCCTGAAACGGCCGCATTGATTGCCAACAATGTCAACGTAAGAACTCCTTTCCACTTCACTTTCAAAAAAGGAAGAAGCAGCAATCCTGCCAAAGGTATCAGCAAAAATATGGTAATAAGGTTCATGCCACAACGTTAAATATTGAAAGAAGGACCATGGCTAGGATGAACACGATCCCGTAAAGCACATATGATTGAATCCTTCCATTCTGGATGAAACTAAAATAATTGGTTGATAGAATCAACCATTCAGTAATTGGCGTAATTAATCTTTTTTCTATAAATTCTTGATAATGTGAAATATATGATTTATTTTTAGGAAATACCTCCCCCTTTTTTAGCTCCTCAAATTGTTTCCTTTCTATGAGTAAAACATTAAATATTTTACTGAGAGGCTTGGAAAATGATTTGCCGGTATATTGCTGCCTAGGATTTAGGGCGGTATAGCCGCAACCCCAGGTCGAATCTGAGCGTATATTCCTGTTTTTCATCACAGATATACGCAGGAACCAGATTGATGCAACAATAATGGTGAGTAAAATGAAGCATAAATTAATATGTGAAGTGGTATCGGCAAAACCAGTAAAAGAACCGGGTACGGAGAGCATGGGATGAATCGATTGAAGAATTATGCCAACACTATTAATGTATACCGTTGGAACAAAAGCTATGCTGAGCATTACCAGAACAATCAGGTATTGCGGTACCAGCATCAATAGGGAAACTTCCTGTGGCTTATGCGATAGGGTTGTGCGTGGCTGGCCGAGAAAAATAGTACCAAAAGCCTTTGAGAAGGTGAGCACCGATAAACCACCTAGGATACTCATTCCTGCCAGGGTGAGTACAAATAAAATTATCTGACTGATGTTGCTTGAGTGAATACCGGCAATCAATCCATTGTATATTAAAAACTCAGAAACGAATCCGTTGAAAGGTGGTAATCCCCCAATTGCAAGTGCGCCAACAAGGAAGAGTGCTCCTGTTTTGGGCATATATTTAATCAATCCTCCAAGGCTTTCCATGTTTTGCGTGTGGCATTGCTGGTAGATTGAGCCGGCTGAATAGAACAGCAGAGACTTAAAAAGCGAATGATTTAAGACATGCAGCAATGCTCCACCGAAACCCAGAAAATACATAATTGGCGAATTGTTTCCAATGCCAATAAGACCAATGCCAATGCCAATTCCTATGATTCCTATGTTTTCGATGGTACAATATGCCAACATGCGTTTGAAGTCGCGGTGAACCGCGGCATTCAGGATGCCATATAATCCTGATAAGATGGAAAGGGTTAGAATGATTTCACCGATAAGCAAATAATCGGCTGATAAAAAGCTGATCATTCGGAAAATGCCATATATGCCAAGTTTAACGATGACTCCCGACATGATGCCCGAAATGTGCGCCGGTGCTGCCGGGTGGGCATGAGGAAGCCAGCTGTGAAATGGAATGAACCCGGCCTTGATCCCGAATCCTGCGAAAAACAGCAGAAAAAGCCACAAGTTCCGGTTTGATTCGAAGAAGCAGTGAATTGATTCGAAACTGAAAGAGCCGGTTTGGTGATAGACCCATATAAATCCAATAGTAAGGAAGGTCGCGCCAATGTGCATCTGAACAAAATAATTGATCGCTGCCCTGAAGGTTTTGATATTCTCATGATCAAACAGGACCAGCAACATGGAAGAAAGAGACATGATTTCCCAAACCACCAAAAAAGCAAATCCATTCTGAATCATGCAAACAAAAATCATGGAAAGATGAAAGAAAAGGAAAAGAATCCAGTGAAAGGATAATTTAGTCCCGGATTGTCCATATTTCTTCAGATAACCCTTTCCATAAAAGTATCCGGTAAGAACAGTAAAATTTATGATCAACATGAACCATGCTGAGAGTCCGTCAATACGAAGGAGCACTTCACCGGCAAAATTTCCAAACTTGAGGGTTAATTCAACGGGATCGTAATATAATGCCTTTATTGCGATCCGGCTTGTTGATAGTGAAGTATATACAACGGCCAGAAGAGTAATGAATGAACTGAATCGTCCGGGAGTTGTTAAAATCAAAATAAAAGCAAACAATGTGATCAGGATAGAGCCGTTCAGCAATGCAGCATCACCAAAAATTTCCACTTCTAAGTATTATGGGTTTATAAAATACAAAGTAAGGGCAATATATAGTTTTATCAAGGATTAATACCTATTAAATTCATTATATTTATAGTTACACTCAACTTGTTCAAAAAACTGCTGTAAAACATTTTTATGAATAAAATTTCTATAGAATAGAAAATCAAAGAGATACAGTTGCGTCAAAAAAAATCTTTAACGATTTGTTAATACACAATATTATTTCTTAACATTTTTTAATAAAAAGATATAATTTAGTCGAAGAAATGAAATGAAACGTTGTTGTAGGCTTTTACTAAAACTAAGTTGTTTAATCTATCTGAACTATCAAAGAGTTGGCTTTTCGCCAACTCTTTTTGTTTCCCGGCTTGGATGATTCCCCTGATCCAAAAAATATTGAAAGACAGTTTGTAGAAAGAGAAAAGATGTGTATTTTTGCGCCACTCAAATTATGAGTATATTGTTGAATGTAAATTTTTAAAAGTATGTTGAACCAGTACGAAACCGTTTTCATTACTACTCCCGTTTTGTCTGATGCTCAGATGAAGGAAGCGGTAGGAAAGTTCAAGGATCTTATCACTTCCAATGGTTGTGAGTTGATTCATGAAGAAAATTGGGGATTGAAAAAATTAGCTTATCCCATTCAAAAGAAATCGACAGGGTTTTATCAACTCCTCGAATTCAAAGCTGATCCTGCCTTCATTGGAAAACTCGAGATCGAGTTTCGCCGTGACGAACGTATTATCCGTTTCATTACGGTGAAATTGGAGAAGTATGCTGCTGAGTATGCAGAAAAGAGAAGAAAAAAAATCCATGCAAAAACTCAATCAGAAAACTAAGTCATGAGTACAAATTCCAGCGAAATCAGGTATCTTACTCCTCCTTCGGTTGAAGTAAAAAAGAAGAAATATTGTCGTTTCAAAAAGAACGGTATCAAGTATGTGGATTACAAAGATCCTGAATTCTTGAAAAAATTTCTCAATGAGCAGGGCAAAATTTTGCCACGCCGTATTACCGGTACTTCTTTGAAATACCAGCGTAAAGTATCACAGGCTATCAAGCGTTCACGTATGATCGCATTGTTGCCTTATGTAACAGATTTGTTAAAATAATTAATAGGAGGTACGAAAATGGAAATTATTCTGCTTCAGGATGTTACAAATCTGGGTAGCAAAGACGATGTAGTAGTTGTCAAAAACGGATATGGTCGTAATTACCTTATCCCACAGAAATTGGCAATTTTAGCCACTTCTTCATCCAAAAAGGTCCTTTCTGAAAACTTGAAACAACGCGCTCACAAAGAGGCTAAGCTGAAAGAGGTTGCGTTGAAACAAGCTGAGATCTTAAAATCAATTTCGATTGTAATTGGTGCGAAAACCAGTTCAACCGGAAAGATTTTTGGGTCGGTCAACAACATTCAAGTTGCTGAGGCTTTGAAGGAAAAAGGGTTTGAAGTTGATCGCAAACAGATCACCATCAAGGAAGATTCAATCAAAGAAATTGGAAAACACACTGCAAAGGTGAAATTTCATCGCGAAGTGGTTGTCGAATTGGAGTTCGAAGTCATTGCCGAGTAGAACCCCTGGTTCATCTCATCCAAATTCTGACATTTTAAAACAGATAAAAAGCTGTCTCATCCATTGGGACGGCTTTTTTTTGGTATTTTTGCTATAAATCATACAACTTGGAAAAGCAAATCATTCAGAAATTGTCCGACCTCTTTAAGATGAGGTTTAAGGAAGATGTTACCTCGACAGAGCTGTTGCCTCCTTCGGGCTCTTACCGCGAATACATACGTTTACACAGTTTTCATCATCGCGCGATTGGAACCTGGAATGAAGACGAAAAGGAGAACAATGCCTTTGTCAGCTTCTCGAACCATCTGCGCGCAAATGGGGTAAATGTTCCTGAAATCTTTGAATATGATCCCAATGCCGGAATATACCTTCAGGAAGACCTGGGCGATGTGACGCTCTTCTCTTACTTGTCAGAAATCCGTGCTCTGAAAGGATTCACATCGGAAATATCTGATGCATACAGGAAAGTTGTGCAAGTTCTGCCTGTTATTCAGATTACTGCCGGGAAAGAGATCGATTTCAGCTTTTGTTATCCCCGAAAAGCTTTCGATCGCCAATCCATGATGTGGGATCTTAATTATTTCAAATACTATTTTCTCAAATTGGCTAAGGTTTCCTTTGATGAACAAGCCCTCGAAGATGATTATACTTCCTTCTGCGATTATCTGTTGAAGGCAGAGAGTGATTTTTTTATGATGAGGGATTTCCAAAGCAGGAATATTCTTCTCAGGAAGGATGAACCCTGGTTTATTGACTATCAGGGAGGGCGTAGAGGAGCCCTTCAATATGACCTGGCTTCTCTGCTCTATGACGCAAAAGCTGATCTACCTCAATCAGTCAGAGAGGAATTGATCGAAGAGTACCTGGATCATTTATCAAAAATTCATCCGGTCGACCGTAAAGAGTTTAAACAATATTTTTATGGCTATGTTTTGATTAGAATGATGCAAGCCATGGGAGCCTACGGTTTCAGGGGATTCTACGAGAAAAAAGCCCATTTCTTGAAAAGCATTCCTTTTGCGCTGGAAAATCTGAGCATTGTGATGAAAAAAATTGATATACCTATTCAATTAACAGAACTTTATGCCGTTTTGAATTCACTATCCCAATCAGAGGTGCTCAAGAATATTGTATCCGGGGAGACCGAACTTACAATAGACATTACCAGTTTCTCCTATAAAAAGGGGATACCTGCCGATCAAAGCGGAAACGGAGGGGGTTTTGTATTCGACTGCAGGGCTTTGCCAAATCCCGGCAGATTAGCTGAATACCGGAAGTTTACCGGAAAAGATTCTGAAGTAATCTCATACCTTGAATCTTATCCCGAAGTAGAAGCGTTTTTATCCGCAGTCTTTTCTCTATCTGACCAAAGCGTAACCGGATATCTGCATAGAAAATTCTCTCATCTTTCAATTCAATTCGGATGTACCGGCGGTCAGCATCGATCTGTTTATTGTGCAGAAAGGTTGGCAGCGCATTTAAGGAACAATTTTCCGGTTAAAATCGTAATAAAACACAGAGAACAAGAAAATCTGTGACAATGGGAAAAAAGAAATGTTCAGAAAAGGATTATAAAGTGCCTGATTCGCCTAAATATGCCTGTAAAAAATGCGGTAGAACTGCCAAAAATGAGGATAAGATCTGTAAACCGTTAAAATTGAATAACTAAGCCAATTTTTCATGAAGGCATTCATTCTTGCTGCGGGACTAGGTACCAGACTCTATCCGTATACTGCTGACAAACCCAAAGCCCTGGTCGAACTGAATGGCATTACTTTACTGGAAAGAGCCATCCGAAAGGTGAATGAACTGGATATTTCTGAAACAATCATCAATATTCATCATTTCGGAGATCAAATTGTCAATTTTCTAACAGAAAAGCGAAATTTCGACCTACCCATAAAAATCTCAGACGAAAGGAATCAGCTGCTTGATACAGGAGGTGCCATTCTGAAAGCACAGTCATTGCTTGGTGATGATGAGCCATTTCTCGTTTACAATGTTGATATTCTTAGTACAATTGACCTTAAAGCATTGAATCAATATCACATCCAAAAAGCAGGCATTGCTACCATGGCTGTTCGGGAAAGATCTACCGACCGATACCTGGTTTTTAATCCGGAGATGAGGCTGACCGGTTGGAGGAATGTTAAAACAGGAGAGGAAATACTTACCGCAGGCAATGGTATACTTCATAATTACGCCTTTAGCGGTATTCAAATTGTCGAACCCAAATTATTCCCCTTAATCACCGAAACCGGCAAATTTTCTGTGATTCAAATGTACCTGAGGTTAGCGAAGGAGTACTGTATCTACGGTTACCACGACCATTCTGAGCATTGGATGGATCTTGGAAAACCGGATCAACTGTTGGCCGCGGAGAAGCTAATGTGCTAATATGTTAATATGCTAATTGAGATTTGTCCGAAAATAAAATTTTGTACATTTTACTTTTTTAAATGAGTCTATTTTTCATTCCGTCACAATTTCACATTAGCACATTAGCACATTAGCACATTAGCACATTAGCACATTTCTACCACCTAATCGGCTCAATCCCATGCAACTCCAGATACACATTGGTCTTGCTAAAATGTCTGTTGCCAAAGAATCCCCGGTAGGATGAAAGTGGTGATGGGTGAGGAGAGGAGAGTACCAGGTGCTTTTCCCGATCAATAAATTCTCCCTTTTTTTGTGCAAATGAGCCCCAAAGCATAAAGACAAGATGCTCTTTCTCCTCAGCAAGCAGATGTATAACCTTGTCTGTAAATCTTTCCCAACCCTTGTTTTGATGAGATCCGGCGCGGTTTGCCTGAACTGTCAGTGTAGAATTTAGCAGCAATACTCCTTGTTCTGCCCACCGGATCAGATTGCCTGAGGCAGGTGGAAGTATGCCCATATCCTGACTGATTTCTTTGAAAATATTCTGCAGGGATGGTGGTTGATCTACTCCCTCCGGAACCGAGAAGCAGAGTCCATGTGCCTGACTCTGACCATGATACGGATCCTGCCCGAGGATGACCACTTTCGTTTTATCAAATGACGATTGCTCAAAAGCATTGAAGATCAATTTCCCCGGAGGAAATACTTGTCTAGTGGCATATTCCTGTCTCACAAAACCAGTCAATTCAAGAAAATAGGGTTGTTCAAATTCGTACGATAATCTGCTTTTCCAACTAGGTTCAATCTTTACATCCATTCTAATATGGTATACCGGGGTTAAGGGTTAAATATAATGATTCGTAGCGTACGTTACTTTTATCCAGTCCGTTTTTTGCTATTTTTACCAATTAGAATCGAATCATATCAATAGATACTACTTTAACTTCTATGATCCGTGTTAAAAATATAATTGGTGTCGACCTGGGTGGTACCAGCATCCGGGCGGGCAAGGTTGTTGACGAAAAAATCACACATATCTCAAAGTTGCCTACTCCATCTCTGGGTAGTGTTGAGGATGTTGTAAATCAGATATTTAATGTTATTGATCCCTGTTTTGATGCTGCGACTTTATCCATAGGTGTTGGTGTTCCATCAGTTGTTGATGTTGAAAAGGGCATTGTTTACGATGTAACGAATATTCCGTCATGGAAGTCAGTGCCCTTGAAAGAATTGCTCGAAAATCGGTACAAAGTGCCTGTTTATATTAACAATGATGCCAACTGTTTTGCTGTTGGAGAGAAATATTTTGGCAAAGCAAAAGCATACAAGAATGTTGTTGGCGTCACTTTGGGTACCGGACTTGGTTGCGGATTGATTTTCAATGGAAAATTGTATGAGGGATCGAACTGCGGCGCCGGTGAATTATGTAACATACCTTACCTGTCACACAACATTGAATACTATGCCAGTGGTCAGTTTTTTAGCGATGAAAAGAAGGTGAATGCCATGGATATATTTAACCGCGCTAAAAATGGAGAACCATCTGCACTCGCTCTATTTGCGGAATATGGGCACCACGTGGGAGAAACACTTAAGTCCATTCTCTATGCCTATGATCCCGAAGTAATCGTTTTAGGCGGTTCAGCAACCCAATCGTTCGACTTCTTCAAGGAGACTATGTATGAGGCACTACAGGATTTTGCCTACAGAAATGTTCTTTCAAAGCTGAAAATTGAAATTTCCGATTTGGAAAATTCTGCAATTTTTGGAGCTGCAGCTTTGCCAATGATTAAAAATTAAGACTGGACATTAATGACAAATTAGTGCCTCTATCCATTAATTTTTAATTCAGATAAACCTAATAATAATTTAATAATCAATATAATGAAGCGTAACTATTACATGGTCTTTCTGGTTTTTATTGTCTTTTTTGTCATCTCATTTCTGACGAATATTTTGGGGGCTATTTTGCCGGGAGCAAAGGATGATTTTCATGCCAGCAATACAATGGCGGCATTTTTGCCACTATTTTTCTTTATTGCCTATGGTGTGATGTCTATTCCTGCCGGATTAATGACAGAGCGGTTCAAAGAGAAAAAGGTCATGATGGCCGCTTTTATCTCAGCTTTTGCTGGTGCCCTGATCTTTGGCCTGGTACCAAAATTCGGAGTGATGTTGGGCTCACTATTTTTCATTGGCGCCGGTATGGCCATTTTGCAAGTCGCTATCAATCCGTTGCTTCGTGTCTCCGGAGGAGAAGAGCATTTTGCCTTTTTTTCTGTGATGGCGCAGCTCTTTTTTGGGGGAGCCTCCTTTTTGAGCCCTATGCTCTATTCTTATCTCGTAAGCGAATTGGGTCCTCAGGGTTCACCAACCGGAATAGTGAAAATATTGGGAGGACTTGTCCCTGCTGATCTCAACTGGGTATCTATTTACTGGGTATTTGCCATCATCGCATTTGTGATGATTTTTGTCGTGGCAGCATCGAAATTTCCCAAGGTTGAATTGAAGGAAGATGAGAAAACCGGCGACTGGGCTACAATTATTCATTTGCTAAAGAACAAAACTGTGATCATGTTCTTTTTCGGAATATTTGCTTACGTCGGAACAGAGCAAGGGGTGGCCAACTGGATTTCAGAATTTTTAAAAACCTACCATGGATTGAGGCCTGAAGTGGAAGGAGCACAGGCAGTACAATGGTATTGGGGTTTGATGACCATTGGGTGTATTTTAGGACTGGGATTATTGAAACTTGTAGATAGTAAGCTGGTTCTTCGCGTTTTTGTCATGGGATCAATGGCTTGTCTGGCTACAGCACTATTTACTTCGGATCCAAAGCTCTCCTTTTATGCTTTTATTGCCATGGGATTTTGTGCCTCTGTCATGTGGTCCATTGTCTTTTCCCTTGGAATGAATTCAATTGCCGAACACCATGGTTCCTTCTCCGGAATCCTCTGTTCCGGAATTATGGGAGGGGCTGTCACTCCTCTGATTGTCGGTTTTTTAGCTGATCATTTCGGCCTTCGTACAGGTATGTTGTTTAACTATGTAACATTATCATTCCTGCTATTTCTTACTTTCTGGGCAAAGCCTCTGGTAGCAAATCAAACCATTTTCAATAAGAACGGAGAAGTAAAATAACAAAAAATGGGAGTCCTTCGGCTCCCATTTTTTGTTAGAACAAATTGTTGATCAATGACCGCTCCTCACTGATTGGGAATTGATTGTCCCGGGCAAAATGCGGTCTTCTTTTTATCCACTGCCCCCTTGTGAAATCAGGAAAATCAACAGATGCACCACCTCTGGCTACCGACATCTCCGACAAGGCAGAAACAGCGCTCCAGGCAGCGGCATCATAGGCGTCGAGCGGAACTTGCTTTTTATTTCTAACGGTGTCATAAAAATCGTTCAGCATGATAAAGTCCATGCCTCCGTGGCCTGCACCTTCTGCCAGTGCCCCTTTTTCCCTCCAGTACTGATGGTCGTATTTTTTTAGCCAGGGCTCTGATGGATCCCAAATATGAGGTTTACTCTGACCTTCGACATAGATCTCTTGTGCAGGATCCTTCCAGTTACCCGATCCTTCACCTCTCCAAAGCCCATTGGTACCTTGTACCCTGAATCCCAGCGAATAGGGGCGGGGCAAGTTCGTATCGTGGGTTACCAGGATTGTTTCACCATTCGCGCACTTAATCATAGTTGTGACGATATCTCCCAAATTGAACTGGATATTCTTTAATAGACTATCTTTTGCAGCGTGGTCCTCGACAAAATCATGCAATCCTCTTGATTTTGTGGCCATAGCAGAAAGAGTCAGGAATCGGTTTCCCCGGTTTATGTCCAAATAGGTGCCAATGGGGCCTAAACCGTGCGTAGGGTAAAGATCTCCGTTGCGGCGAACAGAGTGCAATCCCCGCCATTGAGCTTCTGAATGGGCTTCTCTGCCGATCTTGAGATCATTTTTCAACAGATCAAACTTAACTCCTCTAAGATCATGTTCATAACCACATCTGCAATGAACAATTTCACCGAACATATTGGAGCGAACCATGTTGAGAATAGCCATCACATCCCTGCGATAGCAGACATTCTCCATGATCATCAACTGTTTTCCGGTCTCTTCATGCACATTTACCAGGTCCCAGCACTCTTCCAATGAATTGGCTGCCGAAACTTCAACTCCGGTATAAGGAACTCCTGCCTTCATCGATGCGATGGCCATCGGAACATGCCATTCCCAGGGTGTAGCAATGATTACTGCATCCAGTTCTTCGCTTTTTAGCATCTCTTCATATGCATGATCATGCCCCGTGTATATTTTCGGTTCCTTCATGCCGTTTTTTGAGATGATCAGCCCGGCACTTTCCAAAGAATCCGGACTGATATCACAAACTGCCACAATTTCAATTCCTCCAACCGTAATTGAATCATGCACATGGCCCTGTCCGCGGCCACCTACACCAATAAATCCAACACGAACAATGCTTTCATCTCTGGTGACTGATTTTTTTCCTTTCTCTTTTTTTTGCGCAAAAAGATCATTGGGCATCATCGTCATACCGGAAAGTCCTGCACCTGCAATGCTGCCTTGTTTGATAAATTCTCTTCTATTGGTACCCATAAAGTAGATTTGTTAGTTTTGATCAAATATTGTTTTAATGTCCTGCTTAGACAAAAATGATCATTTGCATTCATAAAAAGAATAATTTTGGTCACTTTTAATTAAAATATTCAAATATGATTCAAAAAAGGTTTTTGCGCACACAAAAACCAGCCGTCACCTTTAGAAAATGGGGTAGGAAAGGATATTCGATCTTTTCAAGTTTGCACAAGGTCATCCAAATTGCTACTTTAAGTATCAGTTACCTGACTTTTGCAACCCCTGCTCACGCTGAAACTCATTTTTTGGTATCAAAGGGTGATACTACTCAGCAAATTAAAGAGATAGAAGTTGACGAGGTTGTTATTAGTGCGCAGCGAATGCCTGTTGCTTTTTCCCGGGCGGCACGCGTCGTACAAATTATCGGAAAGGAAGAGCTGTCGAATGCCCCTGTTCACGATCTGCAGGACCTTCTAAAATTTGCTTCCAATGTTGATATCAGACAACGTGGAAACAATGGGGTTCAGGCAGATATAAGCATCCGCGGAAGCTCATTCGACCAGGTATTGATTCTCCTGAACGGAATTCCGCTCAATGATCCGCAAACTGGTCACCACAACCTAAACCTGCCCATCAGTTTTGATGCCATAGACCGGATTGAAATACTGGAAGGTCCCTCCTCCAGAATCTATGGTCCCAATGCATTCAGCGGCGCCATTAACATTATTACCGGTCTGTCGGAAAGCCCTTCAATGACCGGACGTTTCAGTGCCGGACAATATGGTTTTCTGGAATCATCTATTAACTCATACTTTAAGACAAGTAATATAATTAATAGTATATCTGTTGATTATAAAAAATCTGATGGTTCTCTTCATAATCGGGATTTCAAAATTGGAAATCTGTTTTACACAGGAAGCCGGATCTATCCTACCGGGAAACTGCAGTTTCAAGGAGGGTATACAGACAGGGGATTTGGCGCCAATGATTTCTATACTCCGGTTTATCCCAACCAATTTGAGCGGATTAAAACCTCATTTGCCTCAATTAAAGCTACCTCGATTGGTACATTCCATTTTACTCCCTCCTTGTATTGGAGAAGAAACCAGGATCGGTTTGAACTTTTCAGAGATTTCGAGAATGCTCCTTCATGGTACAAAATGCACAACTATCACCTGACAGATACCTATGGTTCAAATTTAAGCGGATGGGTAAAAACAGGAATGGGCAATCTGGCCTTTGGTACTGACTTCAGAAATGAAAATATTTGGAGTACAGTGCTTGGGAAAGAGATGAAATCACCAACCAGTATTCCTGGCGAAAGTGAAATCCAATATAACCATTCAGATAGCCGGACAAATATTGGCATCTTCGGTGAATATTCAGGTCATTTTGGCCCTGTTGATCTTTCTACCGGTCTGATGATCAATAGAAACACTCAATTAGGACGCAAATGGCAATGGTATCCCGGTCTTGACATCGGATGGAAATTATCTGCCGCGACGAAGTGGTATACTTCGGTAAATAAATCTCTTCGCTTGCCGACTTTCACGGATCTTTATTACCAAAGTGCAACTAATATTGGAAATCCTGAACTCCAGCCTGAAGAAGCGGTCTCCATTGAATCAGGCTTAAAATTTACCGGAAGCTGGTTAACTTCCCATGTGACATTGTTCAAAAGATGGGGGCAAAACATGATCGATTGGGTACGGCAACCCAATGAAACGATATGGAATGCCAGAAACATGACCAACCTAAATACCTTCGGAGTTGAATTTTCCGCAAAGATAAATCCTTCGGTGCTTTTCGATAAAAAATCCTTTATACAATCTCTTGAACTTTCCTATGGCTATCTAAGTCAGGATAAAGAATCAGGAACCCTCATATCAAAATATCTTCTTGACTACCTGAAACATAAAATAGACATGAAACTTACCCATTCGATAAGTAAAAATCTGAATGCAAGCTGGTTAATATCTTATCAGGATCGCAATGGAACCTACACTTCATGGATTGGAAACAAGTACGGAAATGAAGTGGATTATGCGCCATTATGGCTTCTTGATTCCCGATTAAACTGGAATAGAAATCATTTTGTCTTTTACATTGAGGCAAACAATTTGTTAAACAAAACCTACTTCGATTATGGAAATGTTGAACAGCCCGGATTTTGGGCCAAAGCCGGTGTAGTTTTAAAAATAGGACTGTAAAGACGATATATTAACAATCTTTAATCTCCATTAAATCGGCTTAACGCTTTATTGATACAACTTTGTGATGATAGTGTACCTTTTTTTCATAGTTTTAGTTTAATTGAGAACCGTTTTGATCTAATGTCAGGACGGTTCTTTAAGCAGCATAATTACAATATGCTGTCAATCAGCTTCACCAATTCGTTAAAGTGTCCTTCCTCAAAGCCTTCTGACAGGAAAATAATCTTTCCTTCTTCGTTAATTAGTACGCTTCTTGGTATTGATTGCGTGGCAAATTTTCCATAAACACCTCTTTTGGAATCAGGATAGAATGGAAACAGAAATCCATTTGAAACTTTAAATTTTTCAACTTCTTGCCGGGAATGTTCTCTTCCGAATGTCAACATGGCAAATTTTGGGTTGTTTCCGTGCCTGTTCCATATTTCAGACTGTATTTTGGGTAATTCAATCTTGCACGGACCACACCAGGTTGCAAAGAAATTGATTAGTACTACTTTACCTTTCAAATCGCTTATTTTGGCCATTTTGCCTTTGGCAGATTCATATTGAAATGAGGGAACCTGCATACCTAAAGAAACCAATGTTGTCGGACCTTTAGGGGTTGTTTGAGCAAAGAGTAAGGTCGTAAAAAACATCGTCAGGAGAGATGTTGCTATTTTTCTATTCATCAGATATTGCTTATAAATTTGTTAATATTTTGATAGATTCTTGCGTTAACATCTTCCATTTCCGCTTTTACGAAATGATCACCGGTAATGTGCTCGAAAAGCTCGATGTAACGATCAGAAATCTGCGAAACAAACTCATCACTCATAAATGGGACCTTTTGCCCATCCTTCCCTTGAAAACCATTCTCAATAAGCCATTGACGCACAAACTCCTTGGACAATTGTTTCTGATTTTCACCTTTTGCCAACCGTTCTTCGTACCCGGATGCGTAAAAATACCGGGATGAATCTGGCGTATGAATCTCGTCTATCAAGTATATGATTCCCTCTTTTTTCCCGAATTCATATTTTGTATCCACCAGGATCAATCCTTTTTGGGCTGCTATTTCTGTGCCTCTTTGAAAGATGTCCCTGGTAAATTGCTCCAATTTGGTATATTCCTCTTCTGAAACCAATCCTTGAGAAACAATCTCTTCCCGCGAAATATCCTCATCATGACCCTCCATTGCTTTGGTGGTGGGTGTGATAATTGGTTCCGGAAATTTTTGATTTTCTTTCATTCCTTCAGGAAGAGGAATACCACACAAGGTGCGTTTTCCTAAACTATATTCACGCCACGCATGACCGGTAAGATAACCCCGTATCACCATTTCTACTTTATAAGGCTCACACAAATGACCTATGGTTACCATTGGATCCGGCGAAGCAATTTTCCAATTAGGAACAATATCTTGAGTTGCATCCAGGAATTTTGAAGCTATTTGGTTTAAAACCTGACCTTTAAAGGGAATTCCTTTGGGTAAAACTACATCAAAAGCCGAAATCCGGTCTGAAACGACCATGATCAGATACTCATCTTTAATGTTGTACACATCCCGAACTTTTCCTTTGTAAAAACTTTTCAAGCCTGGAAAAGTGTAATCAGTAGCCACAATTGCTTTGCTCATAATCGATATATTTTGTTGTTTAACAATACTTTATAAATTCGCGAATCCGGATAGTGACACATTATGCTTTTTGTTTATACTTATCGTAAATCTATTTCAGGACAAGACAAATTTTTTCAAGTTTACATTCGCCCAGTCCCCTAGTCTCCAAGTCTCCACCCTCAATTCTTCACCGTCCCCAAGTCTCCAAGTCTCCCCCTCTTTTCTTCACCGTCCCCTAGTCTCCCTGCCTCCCTGTCAATTCATCTCTCTTCTCTTCATATCGATCGTATGCCAGCACAATATCCCTGACCAGTTTATGCCGGATAATGTCAGTATGATCAAAATAAACGGAAGCTATTCCTTCGATTCCCTTAAGAATTTGCAATGCGAAGATCAAACCGGATTTCTGGTGTCTTGGCAGATCTATTTGTGTTATATCTCCGGTAATGACGTACTTGGTATTAAGTCCCATCCTGGTAAGAAACATTTTCAACTGGGGAACAGTCGTGTTTTGGGCTTCATCCAGAATCACAAAGGCATTGCTCAAAGTTCGCCCACGCATAAAAGCAAGAGGAGCTATCTGAATAATTCCATCTTTTAGGTATTCCTCCAGCTTTTTGGCCGGAATCATGTCAAGCAGGGCATCGTAAAGCGGCTGTAAATAAGGATCAATCTTTTCTTTCAGATCACCCGGTAAAAAGCCGAGGTTTTCACCTGCTTCAACCGCCGGTCTACTTAGTATTATCTTCTTTATACTTCTGCTTTTCAGTAATTTAACAGCCATGGCTATGGCCGTATATGTCTTTCCTGTTCCGGCGGGACCAATGGCAAACATTAAATCAACTTCTGAGCAACTTTCCACCAATTTTTTTTGATTGAGGGTTCTGGCCCTAATGGGTTTCCCTGCATTTCCAAACAGAAGAACATCACTGTTGTTGAGCATACTTTGATCAGCAGTATCAGGGTCGTTTACCATAATCTGATGAATCGTTTCATCTGACAGAATGTTGAATCGATAGAAATGCTCAAGTAGAAGTTGAAATTTCTGAGAAAATTGGGTAACCTGTGTCACATCCCCTTTGACTTTCAATGTATTTCCTCTGGCAACAAGAGACAAATTTGGACAATATTTCTTAACAAGGTCAAGTTTTGAATTTCTGATGCCGTAAAAATCAGCAGGTTCTATGCCATCAAGGATAAATACATTTTCAATCATACGTTACATTGTCATCTCACAGATTTTTCTGCAAATTAAATATTTTTTTGATACTGTTTCCTGGTAAGCAGAGGGAAAATTAAAAGATGCAAAAATGTATCTTCGCAAAGATTAAACTTGGAATAATGGAGAGGCAAGAAAAAATTGAGGCATTTGGAAAGTTATTGGATATCATGGATGAGCTTCGGGAAAAATGTCCATGGGATCGCGAACAGACCAACGAATCGTTACGCAAATTGACCATCGAAGAGGTATACGAATTAGGTGACGCTGTCCTGGAAAACGATGTCCAGGAAATCAAAAAAGAGCTAGGTGATATTCTCTTACATATTGTCTTTTATGCCAGGATAGGAGAGGAGCAGGGTCAATTTGATATTGGAGATGTAATTAATCACCTGATTGATAAGCTAATTTACAGGCATCCACATGTATTTGGCACCACCAGTGTCGCTGATTCTGATCAGGTTATCCGTAACTGGGAAAATCTTAAACTTTCTGAAAAAGGAAGGAATAAACGTGTTCTGGAAGGTGTTCCCATGGCGCTTCCTGCGCTCGTAAAAGCCAACAGAATTCAGGAGAAGGTTAGGGGAGTCGGTTTTGACTGGGAATACAAAGAGCAGGTTTGGGATAAGGTAAAAGAGGAATTAGGCGAGCTGGAACTAGAAATGAAGGCAGGTAACAATAATGAGATTGAACATGAGTTTGGTGATCTTATTTTTTCAATTGTCAATGCAGCCCGATTGTACCATGTTGATCCTGAAAGTGCGCTCGAAAGAACCAATCAGAAATTTATTAAAAGGTTCAATTATCTGGAGGAACAAACCCTGTTAAAAGGAAAATCTCTTCAAGATATGACTCTTGAAGAGATGGATGTCTATTGGAACGAAGCGAAAAAATTCGACAAAAAGTAAAAATTACTCTTTGGTTTCAAGCGGTAGTTCCGGGAGTCCGGGATTTTCAACCGGCAAAACCTCCTGTTTAATAATTTTCGCTACGATTTTGTCTTTACCATCGTTGAGATCAACCGAGATGGTATCACCTTCTGCAATGTCACTGCCAATGATCACTTCTGCGATTTCATCTTCCAGATATTTTTGGATGGCTCGCTTCAGCGGTCTTGCACCAAATTGAGGATCAAAACCTTTCTCTGAAATAAAATCTTTGGCCTCCGGGGCAATGTACAATTTGTATTTCAGCGTTTCGATTCTCTGGTAGAAACCCTTCAGTTCGATATCTATAATTTGGTTTATATGACTCTTTTCCAGTGAATTAAACATAACTACATCGTCAACCCGGTTCAGGAATTCGGGCGCAAAGGCACGTTTTAATGCTTTTTGAATTACGTACTTGTTGTGTTCGTTTTCATCCTCTGCCGAGGTTCTTGTGTTGAAACCAACGCCCTGACCAAAATCCTTCAATTGGCGCGTACCAATATTGGATGTCATGATGAGGATTGTATTTCTAAAATCAATTTTGCGTCCAAGACTGTCGGTCAGTCGACCTTCATCCATTACCTGGAGCAGAATATTGAACACATCCGGATGAGCTTTTTCTATTTCATCCAGCAAAATCACTGCATATGGTTTTCTTCTGACCTTTTCAGTTAACTGACCGCCTTCTTCGTATCCCACATATCCCGGAGGAGCACCGACGAGCCTGGATACAGAGAATTTCTCCATGTATTCGCTCATGTCAACTCGAATCAATGCATCGGTTGTATCAAAAAGATATTGAGCCAAAACCTTGGCTAATTGCGTTTTACCAACGCCTGTAGGACCAAGGAAGATAAATGATCCAATTGGCTTGTTGGGATCTTTTAATCCGGCACGATTCCGTTGGATGGCCTTGGTGATTTTTTCAACTGCTTCGTCCTGACCAATGATGTTCTTCTTCATATCATTGTACATCACCTGAAGTCGCTTGCCTTCTGCCTGAGCAATCTTTTGAACAGGAATTCCTGACATCATGGCCACGATGTCGGCAACTTGCGGTTCATCTACAATTTCACGATGACTTTCCAACTCATGTTCCCAGATTTCTTTCTCTTTTTCTACCAGAGAAAGCAGATTTTTTTCGTTGTCACGATAGCTGGCGGCTAATTCAAAGTTCTGACCTTTAACCGCCAATATTTTGGAAGCCCTAACTTCCTCAATTTTCTCCTCCAGTTTAATGATCCTTTCAGGTACAGTAATATTGGAAATATGTACCCTTGATCCGGATTCATCCAACGCGTCAATGGCCTTGTCAGGTAAGTGTCTATCTGATATGTATCTGGCTGTCAGCCTAACGCAAGCATCAATTGCTTCTTTGGTATACGTGACATTGTGGTGGTCTTCGTATCGTTCTTTGATATTATGCAATATTTCGATGGTCTCTTCTACCGAGGTCGGTTCTACCAATACTTTTTGAAACCTACGCTCCAAAGCTCCATCTTTTTCTATATGCTGCCTGTATTCATCAAGCGTTGTTGCTCCAATACATTGGATATCACCCCTTGCCAATGCAGGTTTGAGCATATTGGCAGCATCAAGAGATCCTGTAGCGCCTCCTGCACCAACAATGGTATGAATCTCATCAATGAAAAGAATAATGTTATCCACCTTAGCCAATTCATTGAGGATGGCTTT
Organism: Bacteroidia bacterium; assembly: GCA_025358395.1. The sequence continues at coordinate 7,346 of JANYJT010000050.1, read as the reverse complement.
CATGCGTTCCTCGAACTGTCCACGGTACTTTGTCCCGGCAACTATGGAAGCCAGATCCAGGCTGATCACCCTTTTATCAAAAAGAATGCGGGAGACTTTTCTCTGAGAAATACGCAATGCAAGTCCTTCTACAATGGCCGATTTTCCAACGCCAGGTTCGCCAATCAGAACAGGATTATTCTTTTTTCGTCGACTAAGAATTTGTGCGATACGCTGAATCTCATTTTCGCGCCCAACAATCGGATCAAGACTTCCTTCAACAGCAGCTTTTGTTATATCAACGCCAAAATTATCCAAAACCGGAGTATCTGTTTTCGGATTCGAATTTCCCTTCTGAGTCTGGGATGAGCCTGGTGTTGAGCCACTTCCACGTCCAAACATATCGTCTTGATCATCACCCTCTTCAGGGAAATCAGATTTGTTTTCAACCCGTGACAGCTCAATTATTTTGGATTTTACCTCGTCGTAATTCACATCATTTTTTTTAAAAAGTTCAAACACCAATCCATCCTTTTCTTTCAAAATAGCTAAGAGCAGATGTCCGGTGTTGACCGTATCTTCATTGAGGGACCTCGCCTCAAGAAATACTATTTTCAAGGAACGTTCTGTGTTCTTAAGAAGTGGTATTGAAGCATCCATTGGAAGAGAAGATCCTTTTCGAAGGTGAAGCTCGATTTCGCTCTTTAGTCTTGGAAAGTCCAGACCCAACTGTTTCATTGTGTCAATGGCAATCCCTTCACCATCCCGAAGAATTCCAAGAAACAGATGCTCTGTGCTGATATGATCGTTGCCCAATCGTATCGCCTCCTCTCTGCTGTAGGTTAAAACATCCTTTATTCTTGGTGAAAATTTTGAGTCCATCTTATCGTTTTTTATACTTGACAACAAAAATCGTTCCTTTAACAAAATAACAAAAAAAAATAATTGGAAATTTCATCTTCCCATTACAAATAAAAAAATCAATTTTCAATCAATTTTAGATAATTACCAGATAATGAATTACATACGATAATTGCCTTTTTGAAATAGTTATATTTTCTTAATATTCGATGAAATTGCCAAAATGTCACGGCACAAAAGCCCGAAAAAACCGGCTAAATATCCATTTTTTAAAAGGGGTTATTCCATCATTAACTTTAAAATGATTATTTTTGTGATGCTTTTTTCGCAATTTAAAATACAAATAAGATCTATATGTCTGATTTAGAAAGAATTGTTCCGATTAATATTGAAGAGCAAATGAAAACAGCCTACATTGACTATTCAATGTCGGTCATTGTGTCAAGAGCTCTTCCAGATGTTCGGGACGGGTTAAAACCTGTTCACCGCAGAGTATTGTTCGGAATGAGTGAGTTAGGAAATTTTTCCAACAGACCATATAAGAAATCCGCCAGAATAGTGGGAGAGGTGCTGGGAAAGTATCATCCTCATGGTGACTCATCCGTATATTTTGCGATGGTTCGTATGGCCCAATTGTGGTCTTTACGGTATCCTTTGATCGATGGTCAGGGCAACTTTGGTTCCATCGATGGAGACAGCCCTGCTGCTATGCGTTATACAGAGGCGAGGCTTAAAAAAATTGCCGAGGAAGCATTGGCAGACCTGGACAAGAATACAGTAGATTTTCAACCAAATTTCGATGAATCATTGTCGGAACCGACCGTCTTACCAACAAAATTTCCAAATTTACTGATCAACGGAACCTCAGGGATCGCGGTAGGAATGGCGACCAACATGCCGCCACACAATTTACCGGATACCATCGAAGCCATCATTGCATATATTGATGATCCGGAAGTTTCGATGAATGCCTTGATAGACAAAATTAAAGCTCCGGATTTTCCTACCGGAGGAATAATATATGGATATGCAGGGGTACGAGAAGCATTTGAAACAGGTAGGGGAAGAATTGTAGTCAGAGGCCGTGCAGAAATTGAAATGACCGAAAACGGTCGTGAGAAGCTGATAATCACAGAGATTCCTTACATGGTTAACAAGGCCGAGATGATTATCAAGATCGCAGAGATGGTCAATGACAAGAAAATTGATGGCATCAGCAATATCAACGACGAGTCAGACAGATCAGGTATGAGAATCGTCATCGATATCAAACGTGACGAAATGGCCAGTGTGGTTTTGAATAAGTTATATAAATTTACTGCACTTCAGACAGCCTTCAACGTTAACAATATTGCCTTAGTTAAAGGTAGACCTCAAATGCTTAACCTGAAAGACCTCATACATTATTTTGTCGAACACCGGCATGAGGTGGTTATAAGGCGTACCGAATATGATTTGGATCAGGCAGAAAAGAAAGCACATATTCTCAGGGGTTTAATCATAGCGATAGACAATTTGGATGCGGTTATTTCGATCATCAGGGCTGCTAAAACGCCGGATGAAGCCAGAGAAAACCTTTGTCTGAATTTCGAATTGGATGATATTCAAGCTCGTGCGATCCTTGATCTTCGTTTACAAAAACTTACCGGTCTGGAAAGGGACAAAATCCATCTGGACTATACCGAATTGTGCAAAATGATTGAATGGTACAAAGAGGTATTGGCACAGGAACCTTTGAGAATGAAAATTATCAAAGATGAATTGCTCGAAATTAAAGCTTTGTATGGTGATGAACGACGGACTGAGATCGTTTATGCCTCTGAAGAGTTCAACCCGGAAGATTTTTATGCCGATGAGGATATGGTGATCACCATATCTCATATGGGTTATATCAAACGTACGCCGCTGACTGAGTTCAGAACTCAATCCAGAGGGGGTATTGGCTCCAAAGGCTCAAGTACCAGAGATGAAGACTTCCTGCAGCACATGTTTATAGCGACCATGCACAATACCCTTTTGCTATTTACCGAAAAAGGGAAATGTTTCTGGTTAAAAGTATATGAAATCCCTGAAGGCACTAAGATTTCCAAGGGAAGGGCTATACAGAATTTAATTAGCATCGAACCGGATGATCAGGTTCGCGCTTATATAAATGTAAAGTCTCTTAAAGACGAAGAGTACATCAATAACAACTTTATTATCCTTTGCACAAAAAAGGGTACCATCAAGAAAACTTCGCTTGAAGCTTATTCACGTCCAAGACAAAATGGCGTCAATGCCATAACAATCAGGGAAAATGACCAACTTCTTGAAGCCAGGTTGACCAATGGCGAAAATGAGATGATGCTTGCTGTCAAATCCGGCAAGGCCATCAGATTCCATGAAAGCCATGCCCGTGCCATTGGCCGTACAGCCTCAGGGGTAAGAGGAATTACCCTTGGTAGTGAGAATGATGAATTGGTAGGAATGGTTTGTGTGGCAGGCGAAGATGACGATATCCTGGTTGTATCTGAACACGGATATGGAAAAAGGTCCAAAATTGGTGATTACCGTGTTACCAATAGGGGAGGGAAAGGCGTTAAAACCATAAATGTCACAGAGAAGACTGGAGCATTGGTGTCTATCAAAAATGTAACAGATGGCGATGACCTGATGATTATCACTGAAGCTGGTGTAACGATAAGAGTTTCTGTTGGAGAAATAAGGATGACCGGAAGAGCTGCTCAAGGCGTCAAGTTGATCAATTTAAGAGAAGATGACAGCATTGCCTCAGTAGCAAGGGTTGAAATTACAGAAATAGAGGAAGTGGTAACTGATGCTATTTCGGACACCGAAGACATTGAAAAAGAAGATGATAAGAAGAATGAAGAGAACCTTAATTAGTAATAATTTAATACAAAAATTGTCCGTAATGAAAAAGATTCTTTTAGTAGTGATCCTGCTCACAGTGAACGGTTTCTTGTTCGCTCAAAAGGGAAAAGTTAGCAGTGCTGTGTCATACAAAGAGAGTGGCAAATTAGACAAAGCATGGGAAGCAATCCAGGAAGCGATTAATCCTGCTAACCCAAAATCAGAAAAGTCAATCAATTGGCCTGACACTTGGGAAGCAAGGGGCGAGATTCTTGAAGCGATTTACAAATCAAAAGACGAGAACTATAAAAAACTTGTCGAAAATCCTTTGGAAGAAGCTTACAAATCCTTTTTGAAAGCCATGGAACTGGATCCGAAAGGCGGAAGTCCGGCATTGAAAATAAAATTATTAAGCGCTTTTATTCCAACACTTTCCAATGCTGCAATTGAGGCATTTCAAGCACAAAAGTATGAATTGTCCAGTGACTATTTTGAGAAAGTCCTGAATATAGAAGCCTCCTCCTTGTTCAAAACGGACAATACCATAGATACCGCGATTATGTACAATACCGGTTTGGCTGCCATGAATGCCAAGCAATTTGACAAAGCGATTAAATATTTTGGGCTGACGGCCAAACATGGATACAATCCCGGTTCTTCCTATTCTCAGATGATAAATGCCTATCAACAAAAAGGAGATACACTGGCTTCTGTTCGGATGATGAAAGAAGCTTTTGATAAATATCCTGAAGATCAAAGCATTCTAGTTCAGTTAATTAACTATTATATTACCACGGGCAAAACAGAAGATGCCATTAGTTACCTTGATAAGGCAATTGCAAAAGAGAAAGATAATCCTTCTTTCTACCTTGCGAAAGGAATTGCTTTGGACAAACTTGGCAAACAAGACGATGCTATTAAAGAGTATGAACTGGCGATTAAGGTAAAGGCTGATTATGCCGATGCTTATTACAACATTGGTGTTATTTATTTCAATCGTGGCGTGAAACAGTTTGATGTGGCAAATGTTGTCCCAACTAATGAACAGGCAAAGTTTGAAGCCGAAAAGAAAAAGTCTGATGACGAATTTGCCAAAGCTGTTCCATACCTGGAGAAAGCTGTTGAATACAATCCGAAAGATAGCTATATCAAAGATCAACTCAAGAATTTATACTATCGTTTAAAGATGATGGATAAGTTTGAGAAGATGAATAAATAGATTTGAAAAGGGGGTCAAAAAACGACTCCCTTTTCTACCCTTTCTTTATTTAACATAATATTAATTATAAGACAAAATAGAAAATGCGAGCTAAAGTGACTAGAGTGAATTAAAGTGACTAGAGTGAATAAAGTTGTGCAAGACAAAGATAGGTAATTGGCAGCTAAGTACTTTAGTCACTTTAGTTCACTCTAGTCACTTTTCTTTATAAACTTCTGAAAGTATAATCTGAATAATCCACCACAAGCGGATTATATTCCTGATGAAAAAGTGGTGAAGAAATGATGAAGTCTGCGGTTGATCTGTTTGAGGCAGTTGGAATGTTATACATGACTGCGATGCGCAACAGTGCTTTAACATCTACGTCATGTGGCTGAGGCTGCATTGGATCCCAAAAGAAAAACAAAAGATCAACATTGCCTTCACAGATCATGGCACCCAATTGCTGATCGCCTCCAAGTGGACCTGATTTTAATCTGAAAATTTCAGGCGGAACAGCATCATTTTCCTTGCATTTGGCGCGGATGGTTTCATCCACAAGCCTTCCTGTTGTACCTGTGCAAATCATACTATGCTGAGCAAGCTCCTTCCAGTTGTAGCTTACCCATTCCACCATATCCTGCTTACGGTTGTCATGTGCCACAATGGCGATCTTTTTTTTAGATTTCATTATATGCTTCATATTTATATTATTAGTTATTTAAAAGTCAAATAGAAAATTGTAAATAAGTTAAAAATAGTCTTCAAAATAGCTTCTAATCAACTGCAGATAGTTTTTTTTGTAACCAAAATAATCTTTGTTAATGGAAATATTGTCATATTTCTCAAAATCATTTTTTCTAATAATGGATTCAATCAAAGTACTGTATTCATAGGTTTTATGGTAGCTTTTTAGCAATTTAACTAAATCAAAAGAGGAACCCCTCTCCCATCTTTTTTTTCTGAATTTTTCATAGGAATTCATCTTTGCCGTAAAGAAAAAATAGTGTTCAACTGATTGATTAACATCTGGATATGTCCTCACATACACCTCAGTTTGAAGCTCTGGATTCATGAACTTTCTTCGTTGTTCGTCGCCCGAAAATGACATAATTCCAAAAGGATTGTTTGCCTTAGAAAATACCTTGGAAGTTCCCCAACCTGATTCGAGGGTCGCCTGGGCCAGTGTCAGACTAACGGGCTGAGGATAAAGCCTCATTTTTAGATCCTTTATCGAAGTGGCATCATATTTCTGCATCATCTCCTTGAAAAACAACAGATCATCACTTTTTAGAGGTCGTTTGTTGATCATTCCATTTTCGACAAACTCAATGTGATGAAGCATATTCATTAGCCTGTCACGCTCAATGACGATCGCTGGCAGCATGTAATTGATGAACACTGATTTTCGAATAGCTTCCGGTATGGTATCGAAATCAAGTGTTCCATCATACTTTACCGGGATTAAAGAGTTTTTATCCTGAATAAGAATAGACTTGCTGTTAACCACTTCAATATCATATAATTTGATATGATATTCCGGATAAATGTAATTAGATGAAGAGACTTCATTAACAACAACGGAAACAACGATCAAGACTAGCACCAACAGGATTACTTTGAGTAATTTAAGCATGAAACCAAGTGAAACTTATATTTGATTCTCAGGCACAAAGGTAGAAAATAATCCTTGAATGATTTAGGCAAATTCAAGTTCCAGTTGGTTGGTCCAATTGAGAATCCTTTCATCAGATAGCCTTGATTGGTTTTCCTGGTCAAGTAATAAACCAACTAAAATATTATTCTTCAGAGCTTTAGATGTTTCAAAGTTGTATCCTGCGGTGGAAGTTTGGCCTATAATTCTTGCTCCCTTTTCTTCAAAGAAATCAGCAAGGATGCCAACAGCATCACAAAAATTTTCAGGATAGTTTTTCTGGTCCCCCAGTCCAAATAATGCAACTTTTTTATTTGTCAGGTCAAGATTTTCCAGCGCAGGCAAAATTTCGTCCCAATAGTTTGGCAACTCCCCATCGAACCAAGTCGGGACACTTAAAATGTATCCGTCATAAAGGAGGAATTCCTCGCCATGGCAGCTCTCAACATTCAGCTGTATAATTTCTAATTTTTCGAAATTTTCAGCAATTTTCAGGGCCATTTTTGCTGATTTGTTGGAATTGAAACTGTAAACAAGGGCGATTTTTTTCATCGGGATACTATTATTTATAAATTACCTTTCACTACTCTCACCAGGATGATCCACAATATCGCCACTAATACTTTATCAAAGAAATAGCTGCATCATAAATCTTACTTTCGTTGGGCAATATTGCTGCCTCGAGGATCCTGTTGAATCCAACTGGAGTATATTCTGACCCGACCCTGCGAATGGGCGCATCCAGAAATTCAAAGGCTTCTTCGTTGATGATTGATGAGAGTTCACCTCCAAATCCACCGAAAA
>JANYJT010000033.1 GCA_025358395.1 Bacteroidia bacterium | reverse complement strand
GCAGAAACCTGCAAACTCATCAAAATGAGTAGGAAAGTGCAAACTCTTCGAAAGCTAAGCCTTCTTTTTAATAAGGGGTTCTTTTCCATAGTTTTTGATTCAATTAACATTTATAATTAGCTAGCTCCTAGCGCATAGATTAATGCGGGTCATTTTGAACATCCACTCCTTTGGACAATGCTCATGGGTATTATGTTTTTCAATTCCGGTTAGTTTTTCATTTCCGGTTTACATTTTTATCGTGTTTGGTAGTTTTGTACAGTAAAATAAAGCGATGGTGATTAATAGCCCAATTAATATTGGATAAACGGTAACATAATAAATTATTAATTTTTTATTAATAATTCAACCTTCAGATTCAGAGAAATATAGAAATGAAAATTAAATGATATTTCTGGAGTAGCGGACAGAAATTAATTCTCTTTTAAGTGGATCGGAGGTGAAATGAGCATTTTGGTCGAGAGGGGAAAAGGAATAAACTGATGAAATTTGAGAATTTTGTTTAATGGAAATGAAATGAAACCGGGTTAACCAGATCAATTTACTGTATCATTGAATGCAATGGCATAATCAATACCCAATGCCTTTTTGTAGTCGCGGCTGAAAGAATCGTACAGATTTTTTGCCATTCCTTTTTTCCCGAGATGATACAAAACAGAACATTTCACAGCAAAGGCTTCATCGTTCAGCGGGTCATAAACAAGAATGCACTCAGCCAAATGATATCGTAGACTGACATTGCTCCATACCTCTTTTAATTTGAATAAGGAACTAAGTCCGTCTATTGCTTCGTTAGCAAATTTGGACTTAAACTCGTCCATCCAGTCAGTTTGTACTGCAGGAAGGAATTCTCCGAAAGATAGCAAGGCAATCAGTTGCTTTATCTCAATTTCGCTCAGGTTCGTAGAATTGGTCTTTCTCAGTAGTTGCAGTGCTTCCCTAAAATCACATGAGATGTTAGGACCCATCTTAATTTTCCAGAAAGAATTTTCATTGACTACCTCCACTCCTCCCAACTCATCAAGGATCGAACGTAGTTTACTGATATTTACGTTCCTATTGTTCCGCGCACTGTCACCGGATTTGTCGAACCACAACACCTCGTCTAATTTTGCCGACGATACTCCCTTCTCATTTTTAATCGTATGCAGAAAAATGAAAAGGAATAAATGCTTCAATGTCGGCGAAAAAGCAGTAGTGATGTTTCTTCCTTTGGAATCATATATCTGGAAGCCGCCCATAAAATAAATAGAGGAAACTGTTTTTCTATCGATGGGTTCAATTGCTGCAATATTTGGATGATCGACCAGTTCATACAATCTTTCTTTTTTGTTGCGCCTTTTTCTGCTTCTGATTAAAAGGAATGTAATAGGAATTAAACCAACCAACAAAAGGATAACAAGGAACCAAACATACCAACTCCCGCCAAACGATACACTCTGATAAACATCTTCCGGCATGAGAGGAGGATAGGCCATGACGTAAAGGGAAGCATCAGAGTTATGAGTTGTCACCGCGATCAACTGTGAGGTTTTCTTGTCCAGGAAAAGGGTACTCCACGATTTGGTGTCAAGAAAATTGTATGGGATTGAATCATTAAAAAATTGGCATTCATTTTTTTCAATTCCAAATTTGGCCAGATGCAAAAAGGTGGAGTAATTGCCATTATTGTATACCAATGAATAGAAACACCCATTCTGTTGATCCGAAATTAATGATTCGCAAGGAACGAAAGGTTCTGACGGAGTGTTGAGTGTCCACAGTTTCTTAAATGAGTAATCGCTCAGGTTAAGGGAATGAAGGTCATAATAAAATTCAGGCGACAGTTCCTGCCTTCCGGTTTTACTCCCATAGCCTCCAAAAACCAGCATTTCTCTGTTATTTAGGAATCCTATGCTACTCAGGTACCTTGGCTGAATTTGTTCAATGCGATTGATCTGCTTCCATCGCTTTTCTTTTACATCGTACTGATTTATGCGGCTTTTGTAAAGATAATGTCCATATCCAAAGAGAGTTACCAATGAGGAGTCGGTCGGTGAAATAAATTTATTGTGATGCCATAAGTCAGGCTCATTGGTGCCCATTTCGTCAAACGACCAGGCGTTTGTAACAAAACTGAATTTATTAATTTCACTTTTATCAAAGCTATACGACCAAAGTTCGTTGGTAAACTTGTTGAAGATAATTTGCCTGCCAAAAGCAAAATAAGGTGATCCTTTTGCGAATGGGATGGTGACCATGGCAGATGTTTCTGTTGACAATATATAAACTGAATGGGTGTCGACAAAAAATATCCGGCCTGTTTCCTCATCCCTGGTGATTCCCTGAATGCTGTCAAGCTTAAGGTCCATTAATTTCCTCCATTTGACATGTCTGTCGATGCTCCAGATTGGATTTTCAACCAATGCCTTCGAACGGCTTACTTCATCGTATACAACATTTTGACCGTGCTTTGACAATTTCCAGTCTCTGACAAGATTTTTTTTCGTATCGAAAATCCTGATGTTTTTTAAAGACATTGGTGAAACATCCTTGTTAAAAAACAAAGTTTTACGGCATGCACCAAACACCATTTCAAAGTTCCTCAGACCATCAATATTGGAAACTGTAGCTTCTTGCTTATTCCCATTAAATGAGATAGCTACTTTCTTATTGCGGATATCAATATCTATCCGAATTTTTATCCACCGGTTGAAATCCCCATTCGGGACATCTGACCACTTAAATGAAAATAGAACTTTGTCTTTCAAAACCAGCCAAAAATTGTTGGACGAAGTTATCGCCAGATTCGACACCAGGTCGATATTGGTGTGCCCATCGCCGATCAGCCTGAAGATGTATCCATAATGACCGTCCCCCTGACGAAAGTTCGCTTCCATTTCCAGAGAGAAACCATCAGGAAATTTATTCGGTCCCTCAGGGGTCAGGTTTAAGGAAGTTCGCTTATCCTGAATGACTTCATGTGATGAGAAGTACAATCCTGACAACAAATCCTCCTGACAAAAGGCGCTTACACCAGAAATTAGAAAAGAAAACAGAATGAGCAGAAATCTCATTTTTTGGTTAATTATACATTTCAAAGCTAATAAAAAATATAGAATGAACTGTGGAACTTTCAATTGACATTTAATGGCAAAAGATGGCTTATAGCCTTCAGAAGGAGCTATAGCCTCACATTAATTCAGCTTTATTGCTTATTGAAATGCAAATACAACAGTTTTTCGTTAATAAGGCTTACTTTGAAATCCTTAAATCCCCCCAAAAACCAATTTTCTTACAAAACGAGAAATGGTCGCAAAACTGATATTCGAACTGGTGGTAAGTTAATTGGGATAAATTTATACCATGGGAAATTGGCATCGGTTGATTGGGAAACCGGAAAACCAATTGGGAGAAAGAATGGTTCACCAGCGGATTGTAATTTCCTTTGATTTGTTGCCTATAGTAATTATGGCTTTGTTATCACATTCTCCGTTTCCAAAATTAATTGACCAAGAGTGACCGGTAGTGGTTACAATAGATACCAACCCACTAACGATATGATGACAGGCTGCACTGTATACCAAAGGATTTTCGGCTGGAATAGTTTTGAATACCTTAACTCCTGACGCACGCGTAAATTCAACAGTACCAAAAGTTTTAATCTGGTTGTCATCCCTTACACCAACACTATTAAACAGGTATTGTCTTGTAAGATTTGCCACACGATGGGCTGATCCTTCATTGTTCGGCAGAGTAATGGTAATATCTTCATTACTTGTCGCGGTTCGGATGTTGTTTACCTGATCTTTTTGTATGGTTTTTATCATATTGCCTTCCATTTTTTTTCCATCAACGATATAATTTTGGAAAGATTTATTTCTAATTGAAGGGAAGGTGTTGAAAGATTCGGAAGTGACAATTATTTTTCCTGATCGAATTTTTCCATCAGTGCCAGTACATGATGTGCCAAAATCAATCGTCAGCATCTGAGGCGAAACTTTATTATTTAGTGTAATGGTTGCGCAACTCGTCAGATAAGCGGAATTACCCATTGTTCCTGCCTTAAGCTGACCTGCATTTTGGGCCAGAGCATCATCCACGATCAGATCCACATCGGCTAGAACCTCTTCAGACTGTGTATCCTGCTGACTCAAGATCACCTCATCCATAATTGATTGCAATTCTCTTTTCAAGCATGAATTGGTTATAACAATTAACAAGCTTAAGGCAAAAAAAATCTTAATCAGTTTCATAAAGTGAAGTTTTAAAGTTTAAAATACACTCATAAGAAACGGTTAGGTATTAAAAGTTAAATCTAGAATCTACATTTTCCAGAAATATTGAAAATTCAGACATTTTTTAATTATTCAAGTTTAAGAATTTAACTTTATGCTGTTTAATGCTTCCAAACAGTAAATAGTGATTGATGACTGAGACCGATGATGCGGTAATTTTAGGAATGTTAAAAGATCCGGTGCAAAAGGACAAAGGGTTTTTGTTGTTGATGGATAAATACAAAGAGCCAATTTACTGGCACATTCGAAGATTGGTGATTTCGCATGAAGATGCCGAGGATATCCTGCAGGAAACTTTTATAAAAGTTTACAGATTTGCAGATTCTTTCAGGGGGGAAAGTAAAATTTTTACCTGGTTGTTCAGGATATCGACCAATGAATGCTCCAGGTATTTTGCGAAGAGAAAGAATATTTTTAAAAGAAACAGTTCTTTAAACCCGGAATTATCAAGTGAACAATCAGTGAATGATATGGAAAACAGCAATTCTATACTTTTAAAATTTCAGAAGGCTATTCAGGAACTTCCAACAAAGCAAAGAATTGTTTTTAATCTGCGCTATTATGACGAACTGGCTTACGAAGAAATTGCCAGAATCACAAATTCTTCTGTTAATGCCTTGAAAACAAATTACCACCTGGCAAGCGAAAAAATTAAGAAATATTTAATTGAACATGTGTGATATGTCAACATCAAAATCGAATGAAATGAAAGAATGCGATGAATTTAAGCTGATTCAAAAGAAAATTCCCTTTGAAGTTCCAAATGGATTCTTTGAGTCAATTGCAGAAAAGACGCTTAAAGAAGCAATTACCAGAGTACGTATAAAAAAAAGAAACAATCTACGGATGTTGATTTTTTCGGTGGCAGCATCGGTGGTGCTACTATTATATATTGGGTTACATTTTATACCGAATTCTCCTGCCAGTCAGGTCCAAAATTTAATTGCGGACCGAACTCAGCTAACCAATAAGCCGACGAACCAGTTTAATCGCGGAACGTCAAATCATAAGAACGTCAACGAATCGAATAAAGTTATACCAGGGAGAACTAACGAAATAAAATTGAAAACGCAGGAGGAAACCGAACTTTTACGAGATGTTTTATCAGATCTGACTGATGACGATTTGCAGCAAATGGCAATAAGATATAAAACA
>JANYJT010000244.1 GCA_025358395.1 Bacteroidia bacterium | reverse complement strand
CAAAAAAAAATTGTAAGGCAACTGTTCCTTGGATTATTGCTTGGAAGCTTGTTCCAGCTAATCTTTCCTTTGCTGACACAAGCGATGGTTGATATTGGTATCAACAATCAGGATATAGGATTTGTCACTTTAATCCTTGTCGCACAACTTATTCTATTCATTTCTCAGACTTCTGTTGAGTTTTTTAGAAGTTGGATTTTGCTTCATCTTACTACAAGATTAAATATTTCCCTCCTATCCGATTTTCTCATCAAATTGATGAAACTTCCCATTGCATTTTTTGATACCAAGATGGTTGGTGATTTACTTCAGCGAATCGGAGATCATACACGTATCGAGAATTTTATTACAAACCAGACATTGAATGTGCTCTTTTCAATGGTCAACCTTTTGGTTTTTTCCATTGTCCTTGCAGTTTACAGCTGGTCCATCCTTTTGATCTTTTTGTTGGGCAGCTTTTGCTATGTTTTATGGATTGTCCTTTTTCTAAAGAGAAGGAGAGAGCTGGATTTTCTCAGGTTTAGACAGCTATCAGAGAATCAGGCGAAATTGATTGAGTTAATCACTGGGATGCAGGAGATCAAATTGAACAATTGCGAGAAGCAGAAAAGATGGGAGTGGGAAAGAATTCAGGCGAGGCTCTTTAAAGTCAACATTCGTCGATTGTCGTTGAGTCAGACCCAAACAATAGGATCATCCTTTATCAATCAGTTAAAAAATATACTCATCAGTTTTCTGGCGGCTAAATTGGTTATTGATGGTAACATAACAATTGGGGCTATGGTAGCTGTTTCTTATATTATCGGACAAATGAATGCCCCTTTGGCCAACCTTATGGATTTTATTCAAACGGCGCAGGATGCAAAAATTTCCCTTGAACGATTCAACGAGATACACTTAAGGAAGAATGAAGAGGGAATGGAAGATAAAAAAGCCAGTGATCTTCCGGAAAATCCGGATATCTCGATCAGGGATGTTTATTTCCAATATGAAGGGCCTCGTTCACCCATGGTTTTAAAGCATATTAACTTAACCATTCCGGCTAACAAGACAACAGCGATAGTCGGAATGAGTGGTAGTGGCAAAACTACACTTATCAAATTATTGCTGGGATTCTATCCGCCTGGAGCAGGATCAATTTCTATTGGTGAAGTAGATTTGAATCAAATTTCAACTTCGTTCTGGCGGAGAAGTTGTGGGGTTGTCATGCAGGACGGATTTATTTTTTCCGACACAATTGTTAATAATATAACTGTAGGTGATGACACTGTTGATAGAGGTCGATTGCTTGAGGCAGTCCGATTGGGCAACATACAGGAATACATCGAATCCTTGCCACTTGGCTATAACACGAAGATAGGCCAGGAGGGGGCAGGCATGAGTCAGGGACAAAAGCAAAGAATTTTAATTGCACGGTCAGTATATAAGAATCCCGGTTTCCTTTTCTTTGATGAAGCTACCAATGCATTGGATGCGAACAACGAAAAAGTGATACTGGAAAACATGAACGATTTTTACAAGAATAGAACGGTTGTAGTTGTGGCGCATCGTTTAAGTACCGTTAAAAACGCAGATCAAATTGTCGTATTGGATAAAGGTGAAATTGTTGAAAGGGGGGGGCATCATGAGTTGATCAAACTGAAAGGACATTATTGGCATTTGGTCAGGAATCAACTTGAATTGGGAACATAAATTTAAAGGATAAAGTATAAAGTGAAAAGTATAAAGTAAAGAATGGGATTATCTTTATTTTCTATATTATAAAACAAATTCACAGGTATGTCGAAAAAGGTAGAAGAGATTGACCTTCACAGCAAAGAGGTACATGATTTGTTGGGCAGAGTGCCATCCTGGATATTAAGGAATGGTATGATCATGGTAGTCATTGTCCTGCTTATTCTATTTTCAGGCAGTTGGTTGTTTAAATACCCGGATATCATTTCGGCACCGGTCGTTGTGGCTGCTGATGTTAATGATTCAATGTCAATAACTGGAATTGTTAAGTTAAAATGGAACACTGCCGGGAAAGTAAAAGTTGGTCAGCAGGTTAATTTGAAGTTCGTCAGTTATCCCTATTTAGAATACGGGATAGTTAAAGGGGTTGTCAACAAGGTGTCGTCGGTACCTAACGGAGATTTTTATATGCTGGAAGTAAGTCTTCCTGATATGCTGAACTCAACCTATGGGAAGAAATTAGTATTTCAGCATGAATTAAGTGGCACTGCCGAGATTATTACGGAATATCAAAGTTTGCTCAAGCGGATACTCGGTCCGGTTAGAAACATTTTAAAATCCAAACGCTAAGAGCTGACAGCTAACTACTCAAAGCTAACAGCTATTATAATCATTTTTTTTTATTCCAGTAGTGTATTTTCCAAAGAAATGTGTACTTTTGCAGTCCATTTTGGAGGAGTTTTACGGGCTAAATTTGTGTTAATCGTAGAACTTACGGGGAATTGCGAGATTTTTCCGGTAGAAATATGTGTGTATTTTTTATAAAATTTAAAAATCGTTTATGCCTACTATTCAACAATTAGTACGTAAAGGAAGAGTGAATATCGAAGACAAAAGTAAGTCTCCGGCTTTAAACTCTTGTCCGCAGCGTAGGGGCGTGTGTGTACGTGTATACACAACGACGCCTAAGAAGCCGAATTCCGCCATGCGGAAGGTTGCCAGGGTTAGGCTAACCAATGGCAAAGAGGTGAATGCCTATATTCCGGGTGAAGGGCACAATTTGCAGGAACACTCAATTGTTCTTGTTCGTGGTGGCCGTGTAAAAGATCTTCCTGGAGTTCGTTACCATTTAATTCGTGGTGCACTTGATACCGCAGGCGTTGAAGGCCGCAAGCAACGTCGTTCGAAGTATGGTGCAAAACGCCCGAAACCAGGACAAGTAGTTGCAGCAACAAAAAAGAAAAAATAATTTAGTAAGAAACATTAGTTATTAGTTTGGAGGTTTGGTTGAGTAAGGGCTTGTCTTGAACAGGCTGTATAACTGAAGGCTAAACAACAACCGATTCAAATAACACAAACAATTTGTAACTAAGATGAGAAAGACAAAACCAAAAAAGCGGATCATTCTTCCGGATCCGAAATTCAATGATGTTCTCGTTACTCGCTTCGTGAACAGTCTTATGTTTGATGGAAAGAAATCCATCGCATTCAAAATCATTTATGATGCCCTTGATATCGTAGAGAAAAAAATGAAAGACAATGATTTGTCTGCTCTTGATGTATGGAAAAAGGCATTGATCAACATCACTCCCCAGGTAGAGGTTAAGAGCAGGCGTGTAGGTGGCGCCAACTTTCAGGTTCCGATGGAAATTCGTCCCGAAAGAAAAGTGGCCATCTCGATGCGTAATCTGATCATCTTTTCCAAAAAGCGTTCCGGTCATTCGATGGCTGAAAAATTAGCCGCTGAGACACTTGCCGCATACAATGAAGAGGGTGGAGCATTCAAGAAAAAAGAAGATACACACAGAATGGCAGAGGCAAACCGTGCGTTTGCGCATTTCCGGTTCTAACCGAAAATTTTTAATAGTTAGTTAGATTATTGTACGATATATATATAATGGCGAAAAGGGACCTTACAAATACCAGGAACATCGGGATTATGGCGCACATCGATGCCGGTAAAACAACCACCTCTGAGCGGATTTTGTTTTACACGGGAAAAGTTCACCGCATTGGTGAAGTGCACGATGGTGCTGCAACGATGGACTGGATGGAACAGGAGCAGGAGCGTGGTATTACTATTACTTCGGCTGCTACATTTACTGAGTGGACATACAATGATATCGTTCATCAAATCAATATCATTGACACTCCAGGTCACGTCGACTTTACAGTTGAGGTAGAGCGTTCGTTGAGGGTTCTTGACGGTGCTGTTGCGACCTTTTGTGCCGTTGGCGGAGTCGAAGCCCAGTCAGAAACTGTTTGGCGGCAAGCCGACAAATATGGTGTACCTAAAATTGCATTCATCAACAAGATGGACCGTGCAGGTGCCGATTTTTTCAATGTATACAATGATATAAAAGAGAAACTTGGAGCCAATCCGGTTCCAATTCAAATTCCAATTGGTGCAGAAGAACGCTTCAAAGGGATCATCGATCTGGTCGCCATGAAATCTGTAGTTTGGCACGATGAGACCATGGGAGCAGATTATTCTGTAGAAGAGATTCCTGCCGATATGCTGGAAATGGCTCAGGAATGGCGTGAGAAACTGGTCGAATCGGTTGCAGAACAGGATGAAACTTTGATGGAGAAATTCTTCGAAGATCCAAATAGTATTACCGAAGACGAATTAAAGCACGTTATTCGGAAAGCCACACTATCCGGAGTCATTATTCCTATGGTTTGTGGATCAGCATTCAAAAATAAAGGTGTACAGACGCTATTGGATGCAGTTTGTGCGTACTTACCAAATCCATTGGATGTTGCTTCCATCGTTGGAACGAATCCTGATACTGGTGAAGAAATTGAAAGAAAACCAGACGTTGGCGAACCTCTTGCTGCACTTGCCTTTAAGATCGCTACCGATCCATATGTTGGCAGATTGTGCTTTATTCGGGTCTATTCCGGAAAAATCGATTCAGGATCATATGTATTAAATACCCGTACGGGCAAGAAAGAACGTATCTCGCGCCTCTTCCAGATGCACTCCAACAAACAACAACCTCGTGAGGTCATCGAAGCAGGTGACATTTGTGCCGCTGTTGGTTTCAAAGACATTCGTACGGGAGACACACTGTGTTCACTTGATCATCCCATCGTTCTTGAGTCTATGACCTTCCCGGAACCGGTAATCGGTATTGCGATTGAGCCTAAGACACAGAAGGATCTTGATAAATTGTCCAATGGTCTCGTTAAGCTTTCCGAGGAAGACCCTACTTTCCAGGTCAATACAGATCAGGATAGCGGACAGACCATCATTCGCGGAATGGGTGAGCTCCATTTGGAGATCATCGTTGACCGGTTGAAAAGGGAGTTTAAAGTTGAGTGTAATCAGGGCGCTCCGCAGGTTTCTTACAAAGAGACTATTACCAAGGAGGTCAACCTGCGTGAAGTATTTAAAAAGCAGACCGGCGGTCGTGGTAAATTTGCCGACATCTCTGTTCACATTGGTCCGGTTGATGATGGCAAGACAGGTCTTCAGTTTGTCGATCAGATCAAAGGTGGTACGATTCCTCGCGAATACATCCCTTCCATTGAAAAAGGATTCAAAGAAGCCATGAACAATGGTCCTTTGGCCGGATACAAAATTGAAAATCTTAAAGTGGTCTTGGTGGACGGTTCGTTCCACCCGGTAGACTCAGATGCACTCTCCTTTGAGTTGTGTGCCAAACAAGCATTCAGAAGTGCAGCTTCCAAAGCAAAACCTATTTTGCTGGAGCCGATTATGAAAGTGGAAGTTGTCACGCCGGATGATTACATGGGGGATATAGTAGGCGACCTAAACCGTCGTCGGGGTCATGTGGAAAGCATGGATGCCAAATTTGGCGCCCGTGTGATCAAAGCATTGGTACCGCTTTCTGAGCAGTTTGGTTACGTAACAACATTGCGTACCCTCTCTTCCGGCCGTGCAACTTCAACAATGGAGTTTTCCCATTATGCTGAAGTTCCCAAGAACATTGCCATCACAGTTCTTGAAAGTGTTAAAGGAAAAACAGAGTTATTATAACTAAATACGTTCTTATCATGAGTCAAAAAATCAGAATTAAACTGAAATCGTACGATCATAATCTGGTTGACAAATCAGCTGAAAAGATTGTAAAGACTGTAAAATCTACCGGAGCGATTGTTAGCGGACCTATTCCGTTACCGACTCACCGTCGTATTTTTACGGTTTTGAGATCGACCTTCGTCAACAAAAAATCGAGGGAGCAGTTCGAATTATCCTCCTACAAGAGATTGATTGACATTTACAGCTCAACTGCAAAAACTATCGATGCCTTAATGAAACTGGAGTTACCCAGTGGTGTTGAAGTTGAAATTAAAGTTTGATAAACAAGTAGAAAAATGCCAGGATTAATTGGAAAAAAAATCGGAATGACTTCCGTATTCAGTGTTGAGGGGAAAAACATCCCATGCACTGTGATTGAAGCTGGTCCATGCACAGTAACCCAGATTCGCACCCTTAAAACCGATGGTTATGAGGCTGTTCAGTTAGGGTTCATCGAAAAGAAAGAGAAGCATGCGACAAAAGCAGAAATCGGCCATTACAAAAAGGCCGGTACTACTCCTAAGAGAAAAGTGGTAGAATTTGATGGGTTTGGCGATGAAGTGAAGCTTGGAGATGTCATTACAGTTGACATGCTTGAGGCTGATTCCTTTATCGACATTACCGGTATATCAAAGGGACGTGGTTTCCAGGGTGTTGTTCGTCGTCACGGCTTTAGCGGTGTCGGACAAAGCACACATGGTCAGCACAACCGCTTACGTGCACCAGGTTCTGTCGGTGCCTCTTCCTATCCTTCCCGTGTATTCAAAGGAATGCGCATGGCGGGCCGCGACGGTGGAAAAACTATAACTGTTCAGAACCTTCAGGTCTTGAAAGTTATTCCGGAGAGCAATCTTTTAATTGTAAAGGGTTCTGTTCCCGGAGCCAAAGATTCATACTTAATTATTCTGAAGTAATGGAAATCGCAGTTTTAAACAGAGCAGGTGAAGAGACCGGAAGAAAAGTAGAGCTGAATGACAGCATTTACTCGGTAGAACCTAATGATCACGCGATTTATCTCGACGTGAAGCAATATCTGGCAAATCAACGTCAGGGTACTCATAAGAGCAAGGAGCGAGGTGAAGTATCCGGGTCAACCAGGAAGCTGAAGAAGCAAAAAGGAACCGGTGGAGCACGCGCAGGAAGTATTAAATCAGGAACTATCCGTGGTGGTGGTCGTATGTTTGGCCCACGTCCAAGGAATTATGGTTTCAAATTGAATAAAAAACTCAAAGAGCTGGCACGCAGATCTGCCCTTACCTACAAGGCGCAAGGAAGTGATATTCTAATTCTTGAGGACTTCTCTATTGATACACCCAGAACAAAGGAATTGATCACTCTTCAAAATAATTTGAAAATCAGTGATAAAAATTCGTTGATAGTGTTATCGGAAGCAAATAAAAACATATATTTGTCAACCAGAAATTTACAGAACATTGAAGTTGTAACTACCTCAGAATTATGTACTTACAAAATAATGAGAGCTAAAAAAATAGTTTTAGCAGAGAGTTCTGTAGCTAAGTTGGAGGAATTATTTAAGATTAACGCGTAAGAAAATGGTTGAAATTTTGATTCGCCCTATCGTAACCGAGAAAATGAATGCCCAAGCGGAGAAGTTAAACCGTTATGGATTCATGGTAGATAAGAAGGCTGATAAGCATCAGATCAAAAAGGCCGTGGAAGAAATCTATGGCGTTAAAGTAGTTTCTGTCAACACGATGGTTTATGCCGGTAAGTTAAAGTCCCGTTTTACAAAAAGTGGGGTCATTACCGGACGTACAAATGCCTATAAAAAAGCAGTTGTCACGTTGAACAAAGGAGAGAATATTGATTTTTACAGCAATATCTAAGTAAAAAATGGCAGTTAGAAAGTTAAAACCTGTAACTCCGGGTCAAAGGCACAAAGTGATTGGTACTTTTGACTCAATTACAACTGGCAATAC
>JANYJT010000296.1 GCA_025358395.1 Bacteroidia bacterium | reverse complement strand
TGTCCGCAACCAAAGGTGTGAACCCAACGTTCCTTTTCAATTGAATCGGCCATTATGACGGCAGCCTTTTTAATATTCTCCAGCTGAGTATCTTCAATTTTGTTCATAATGCTGTGGGCATTATCCAGCCATTTTTTTGCTAACATGATCGTTGTTTTTTAGAAGTTTATGATCGATAATTTTTAAAAGAAATATCATTATCAGTATGAATGAAATGATCAGAATATTCAATTTCCCAATGCCAAAAGCATTTAAAACATAACCGGTAAGGGCGTTAAGCAGGGTATTCCCTACCAATGCGATCCCGATCACAATGCTGAAGGCCGTTCCGGTACTTTCAGGAAAAAATCCTGCGGTATAACTTAGCATAACTGGAAATGAAGCGGACAGACCTGTTCCCATCATCGCGATGCCGGCCAAACCCAAATAAAAGGAGTTCCCAAATTCCAGCAGAAAAGCACCCCCAATCGTAATTAACATCCCGATAAAAACAACGAGAGAAGGTGCAGTTTTCTTTAATATCTGACTAAGCGCCAAACGGGTCAACGTAATACCCAGGGCACATACAGTAATCGCATACAAACCTTTGTCATAACTTACCAGGAAGGTCTCCTTCAGGTAGGTCGGTGTCCACACGGGTAAGATAGCTTCCAGCGCACTTTGAAAAAACAGGAACATCCCGACCAGCAGAATGGCAGGTTTTGTGAAAAAGTCGAGATATTGCCTGAGCGGGATCGACTTTGAACGATTTGTCTGCGGAAATTTTAAAACCGATACCAACACAAATGGGATGAGCATAAAGAGTGATGCAAAGGATAATATGGCATGGTAAGAAAATCCACTTTCCAATAAAACCGAGGCTGTCAATGGTAATACCAACGCACCAATGCCAAAGAATACACCCAGCA
Organism: Bacteroidia bacterium; assembly: GCA_025358395.1. The sequence goes on along the minus strand of JANYJT010000296.1, from coordinate 1,550 downwards.
AACTAAGGTAAGCGCTGCTGTTTTCGGGGTAGAGGGCAGCCACAATCAAACTGGTAACCCCGTTGATCATACCACCACCAAGACCTATCAAAAAGAAAAGATAAGGAATTAGCTGAACAACACTGGCATTTATTATTCCCACAAGCCCAGCAAGAATCAACAGCACACCAGCCAGGATAACAGGCTTGTAGCCAAAACGGTCGGCAACCGGACCGAAAATAAACGAACCCAGCAAAATGCCTGATGCTAAAACAGCGGCACAAAAGCCGATGTAAAGTTTATCCACCTTAAATTCAAGCATTAAGAAATTATTGATGGTTCCAATTAACACGATAGAGATCCCAAAAATCATGATTGTCAGACCAGTAGCTGCAAATTGTATTGTTTTCCTATCCATGGTGCTGTTTTTTTTCAGATTCAATTGCATAATATATTGCGCCATAGAGTCCGCCCATTTCTCCATTTCCGGAACAGGCCAGTTGTACCTGTTTCATGCTGATTGGCTGCCCCCATTTCAGTGCCTCGGCATAGATGGCATCCAAAAACCTGGATCCGTTGTTGCTGAAAACGCCACCTCCAAAGATTATTTTCTCCGGATTGAAGATGCTAACCAAATTGGCCACACTCATGCCCCAGTAGGCTATCGCATTGTTAATCACGGATACGGCAATCTCTTCGTCCCTATCAAACTCTTCAATTATGTTGTATGAGTTGGGTTCTTTGTTGGATATAAAGATGCCTTTGTAGTCGGGCCTTGCGGCGATTAAATCTTTGGCATACCGGGAAATTCCAGCTCCTGAAGCATAATATTCATTGCACCCACACGAAATATACTTCTCCTCAAATGGCCTGTTCAACCCCATCCAGCCAATGGCACCGGCAATTCCGGAGGAGCCGTTCAACACTTCGCTGTTGATCAAAATTCCGGCTGCCAGACCGGTGCCTGCGGAAATATATATTGCATCTTTGCATCCCTTGGCATTGCCTTTCCAGACTTCTCCCAATATATAGCACGCACGGTCGTTGGTAACATAGAAATCGATTGCCGGGAAAGATTCCTGTAATTTCGTAAGCAGCGGGAAATTTTCCCAACCCGGAATATTCGGTGCCCACACCCTCCCGGTTGATTTGTCATATATCCCGGGTACAGAAACGCCGGCAGAAGTGACAGTTTCACCATTTTTCTCCGCCTTGGCAAGCAAAAATTGGATCCGGTCCTTTATCAATTCGCCCACATGCAACCCTTTTGCTCCATTGAGATATATTTTATTGTAGCAGCAGAATTGATCCTCCTGTGACAATATCGCACTGCTGATCTTTGTACCCCCAAGGTCCAATCCGATCACAGCCTTCCTTAATTCATTCATGAGTTATTTTTCGCGTTCACGACTTTTCATTTCTTCATAACGGGGTTATTACAAAGATAAATTTATATTCGGAGGTTGAGCATTGCAAAGCTGTAAGAATTTGAAATTTGGATTTGGCCAAAACATTTAATACTCTTGCATAGCGCAACGAAACCTAACCGGTTAGTAAAGTATTTTCGAATG
>JANYJT010000229.1 GCA_025358395.1 Bacteroidia bacterium | reverse complement strand
ATTGTTCTATTTTGCCTGTCCGGAATTGTAAGTGTTTATGGGGCTGGTTCAACTCCATTGACTGCCGGGCAGCAAAAAACCAAGCAAGTTTCCGGAAAAGTCACAGATGATTCTGGTCAAACTGTACCCGGAGCCTCAGTTGTAGTCAAAGGAACTACTGTTGGTACCATCACAAACATGGACGGAGTATTTTCGATCGGCATTCCAGCGGACAGCAAAACACTTGTGTTCTCCTTCGTTGGAATGGTCACACAGGAAGTCGCCATCGGCACAAAGAGTACATTTAATGTAGTCCTGGCGCAGGAAACGATTGGATTGAACGAAGTTGTTGCCATTGGTTATGGTACTGTTCGCAAAAAAGATTTGACCGGATCTGTTTCATCTGTGGGAAGTTCCAAATTAATGGAAAGATCAAGTTTTAGTGCCGTTCAGGCCTTGCAGGGAAAAGCCGCCGGTGTGGTAGTTCAGCAAACCAACTCAGCACCGGGTGCCGATGCAAGAGTGATGATTCGTGGTAACCGTTCTTTGAAAGCGACCAACGATCCGCTTTATGTCGTTGACGGCATTCCTTTGGTTGTAGGATTGAGCGAGATCAGTCAGTCGGATATTGAGACCATCGATATTTTGAAAGATGCATCTGCGACGGCCATTTATGGTTCACGCGGTGCCAACGGTGTTGTTTTGATTACCACCAAAAAGGGGAAATCAGGCAAGGCTGTTGTGGATTACAATGGATACTATGGAGTCGAGAACCAAGCCAAGAAGCTTGATTTATTCAATGGACCGGAATGGGTTGATTTTTTGCGCGAAGCTTACAAGACAACTGGAGTCTATCCGGTGAAACAACCTACTTATGCGATGGATACCAAGATGTTGCCGGTTGGTCAGGAGACTGATTTGAAAGGCATTGGTTTTAAAATTCAAAATGCGTATGATCCGGATGGTTCATGGCATCCTGAGCGTTTGCAATCGACCGACTGGCTTGGGGAAGTCATGCGTCAGGGTTCTGTTACCAACCACGAAATTAGTGTGAGAGGCGGCACCGACAAGCTGAAAGTATTGGCTTCAGCAACCTATTTCAATGAACAGGGGATGGTCAAAGGACAGGATTATACCCGCTATTCAGTCCGTGTTAATTTTGACTGGGATCTTTCTGACTATGTAAAGATCGGCGGACAAACACAATTTTCCCATTTCGATCGCAACGATGGACCCAATGGATATTCAGGGATTACGAGTCTTTCACCATTGGCAAATGTCAGGAATGTAGATACTGGTGTACTGATCAATCGTCCGGGTACCGACCCTCAGTTGTGGAACCCGGTTCTCAACATTACCAATGCCAAAGTTCTTTATAGAAAGAACCGTTACCTGGGTAGTTATTATGCTGAGGTAAAATTGCCGTTTGATGTTAAATTCCGCTCCAACTTCGGTTTGGATTACGGTCCCTATACCGACCAACGTTTCTATGGCACGCTAAGTTCTGACCGTGCCGGAGGCCTTGCCCGTGCAGAGAACAGTGGCGATCAGCGAATGATGTTTACATGGGAAAACCTTTTGTATTGGAACAAGGTGGTCAAAGATCACAGCGTTGGAGCTACCCTCCTGCAATCTATCCAACAGGAGACATTCGAATCGAGCCGTATCAGTGTATTGAGCCTTCCTTACGAAACCCAGTTATGATACAATGTAGGTAGTTCACCAACCATTTCGGCTGTTGCAAGTAATTACATCAAATGGCAGATGGCATCGTTCATGGGTCGTATCAATTACAGCTACAAGGAAAAATATCTTTTAACAGCTTCTGCACGATATGACGGCTCTTCCCGTCTGGCTCCGGGAAACAAGTGGGTCATGTTTCCCTCAGCAGCCCTTGCATGGCGTATCAACAAGGAAGATTTTATGCGTAATGCTACAGTCCTGAGTAATCTTAAATTACGTGCCGGTTATGGTATCACAGGTAACTCGGCTATTGATCCTTATAAAACGGCAGGCAACCTTGGATTCGCACGATACAATTATGGTGGTACCAATGCGATGGCATTTTACCAAAATGAGATGCCGAATCCGGACCTGAAGTGGGAGATAACCAAACAATATAATGCAGGCATCGATTTTGGCCTTCTCAAAGGAAGAATCAATGGAGTCGTGGACGTATATCTGCAAAATACTTCCGATCTGTTGATGGATCGTCAATTGCCTCAGGTATCCGGATTTAACAGTGTAGTTTACAATATTGGTAAAACAAGGAACAAAGGGATCGAAGTCACCATTAACACCCAAAATTTTGTTGGAAAAGATTTTACCTGGAACACCGATTTTATTTTTGCCAAAAACAAAGAAGAAATTGTTGAACTTTACGGTGGTAAGGTAGATGATACAGGTAACAGATGGTTTATTGGACAACCCCTTTCAGTCTATTATGATTATAAAGCCCTTGGAATCTGGCAATTGGGTGAAGAAGCCGAAGGTGCCAAATTTGGTTCGACTTTCGTACCTGGCACTATCAAAATTGCTGATGTTAATCTAGATGGAAAAATTACTGCAGCTGATATGCAGATCATTGGATCAACTCGTCCAAAATTCACTGCCAGTATGACCAACTATTTTACTTTCAAAAATTTCGACTTTAATTTCTTTTTGAATGCAACTTATGGAAATATGTTGCAATTTGACAGGGGGATGAGTTTCAATGGTCGTTACAACAGTTTGAAAGTCAATTATTGGGCTGTAACTGAATACGATGCAAACGGAAAAGCTGTTGCAAGCAACGGCAGCAATGAGGCTCCTCGTCCGAACAACGGAGTTGAAAACCCTGCCTACAGAAGTTCTCTCAATTATTTTGACGCCTCCTTCCTGCGTTTAAGCAATGCATCATTGGGATATACGCTTCCAAATAGTATCATTTCCAAGGTTAAGATCACTAAATTAAGGCTGTATATGACAGTTCAGAATGCTTTCTGTATTACAAAGTATCCTGGTACCGACCCCGAGAGTGGTCAGGATTTCAATGTTCCGATGCCTCGGACAATTATGTTTGGCGTCAACATGAGCTTATAATACAATGTTAAACATGAAGCATTTCAACGTAAAAAAATAAGGATATGAAAAAAATAGCAAAATATATATTCACATTTCTGGTAATCTTAACAGTTTTCTCTTGTGATAATTACCTTAAAGAGCAGAGATACACCGATGTGGGCTACGATTATTTCACGACCAAGGTTGGTATGGAAGCTGCCGTCACCGGTGTTTATCAGGACATGAGATGGTACACAGGTGCTTACAACCAGTCTGGTAATCAAACAGGCGCTTTCGGTTCTACTGCGGCTGGTAACATGGAATCCTATTATTGTCTGACCGAGTATGGCACCGACATGACATGGGAAGGAACTGATGGAGGCAATAAAGATGCGTTCAACAAATATTTGCCCTCCATGAACCCGAGCCATGATGTTCTGAACAAATTTTGGAACAACAATTTCAAGGGTATTACCCGTGCCAATACAGCCTTGATGTACCTGCCCCAAGTAACCGATATGACAGATGTTCAAAAGGCTCAGCGTGCCGCAGAACTAAAATTTATGCGTGCATATTACTATTTTGACCTGGTCCAGCATTTTGGTGGTCTTCCATTGGTGACTGAAGGGAACGTTACACAAGTTGTCACAGATTTCAAACGTTCGCCCGTTTCAGCGGTTTACAACCAAATTATCAGTGACCTGAGATCGGCTTATGATGTACTTCCGGATGTCTATCAACAAGCGGACAGGGGACGTGCTACCAAATGGTCTACCGGTCATCTTCTTGCCAAGGTCTACCTGACACGAGGCAGTTATGACATAGCCAACCGCGGCGGTAAGGCAAGCGACCTTGATAGCGCGGCATTCTATTCGGAAGCTGTCATCAATTCAGGCAAATTTTCTCTGGAGCCCAATTTTGCGATGGTTTTTGACCAGGACAACCAGAAAGTTTCCAAGGAGATTATTTGGGATGTTGAATACACAAAAGATGCCCTCTTCAGCGGCGCAGGTAGTTCTACTTCAGACGGAGGCAATCAATTACACCTTTATTGGGTAACCCAATATGATGTGAAACCGGGTATGACGCGCGACCAGATGAACGGTCGTCCATGGAAACGTGTTCGTATCAATCCGCAGTTTTCGCAGACATTGTGGGACCGCACCACAGACTCACGGATCTACAAGACTTTCAAGTGGACTTTCTATTGCAACAACCCAAGTGGGGCAACCAAGTGGGCGAAAGAGTATTACTACATCAATCCGGCTACCAACGCTGCCGTTACAACTGATATCATTTATACAACACCAGCAAATTTGGTTGGCACACCTAAGCAAAAAGCCGGTGATACTTGTATCTATTTTTCTTCGAAGAGTTATGGAGCACTATCCCCTTATTCAACCATCTCTCCAAAGCAGACCTTGCTCAACGATGCCAATTACCGCAAGATGCTTTTGGACATCGCAAAAGCCCCATATCTGCTGATTCCACAGGATATGTACGATACAAACAACTTCCCGGCAATGTTAAAATGGCTGGATACACAGCGTCCGGATATGAACTTCCAGGCTGGTTCCAGAAACTTCCACCGGATGCGTCTGGCTGATACATACCTGATTGCGGCAGAAGCCTATGGAAGAAAAGGAGATATGGTCAATGCAGCCAAATTTGTCAACGTAGTGCGCCAACGTGCGGCCTATGCAGAAGGTGAAGCTAAGCCAAGAGAGGTTTGGAGATATGACGGTGGTGTCAATAATACCACAAACACGAAGACCGAAATGTTGGTTACCCCGGCTATGATGGTACTTCCGAAATTTCCTTCAGGTGTTTCTGATGTTTCTCCTTTTGTGGATTGGATGCTCGAAGAGCGCGGTCGTGAATTGTATGGTGAGTTGAACCGTTGGGAAGATTTGGCAAGAACCGGTACCCTGGTTGCACGTGCCAAACTTTACAATCCGGATGCAGCGCCTAACGTGAAGGATTTCCACAAACTCAGACCAATTCCGAATACTTATGTAGACCGTTTGTTGCCGGCTCCTCCTGTTGCAGATGTTCAAAATCCCGGATACTATTGATCTGAATTATGATTGAATAAAAATTTCGCCGCTATTGCTTCAAGCAGTAGCGGCGATTTTTTTTGTCCTATACTTTTTCAAAAACTCTAAGTACTTCAAACTCTAAATACTCTAAACTTTTCTCAATAGCCCCACTTCTTCATAATATCCAAGTCTTCCTTCATACAAGCCAGTGGTTCTTTTCCCTGGTAAGATTCCTGCTCGATGATGAATACTTTGGTTCCGCCGGTTTTACGGCAGATATCCAATACCTCTTTGACCGGGAGTATTCCTTTGCCAAGGATGGCACTTTCAAATTTTTCTTTGGTGGCTACCGCGATTTCGTCTTTTACATGGATCAACTCAAACTTACCGGGATACTGACCAATGACTTCCAGTGCTTTGGCACCTGCGATGTACATATTGCCAATATCCAACTGCATTACTACTTTATTGACATCCAGGTTCTTCATCATGATATCGAAAAGTTTTTCTCCATTCAAAGATTCGGCAAATTCAGCCCAATGGTTGTGATACCCAAATTTCATACCCGACTTTTGGCACAGCTCTCCGCATTTGTTGAAGACCTCCAGATAACCAAGCATGTCGTCATAGGTTTTACGCATGGATTCGTCCATCCATGGACTAATCACATATTTCTGACCCATGGTTGCCGCGTCATCTATGGTAAACTTCCATGAATCTGTGAAATCTTTTTTGGCCGCGTCCCAATGATTTTTACCCATAACGGTATGTCCGGAAGGCATTTTCAATCCGAGATCGGTTAATATCCTCTTAAATTCTACAGCGCTGTAGCCATAGAATTTCCGGTCGATGTAATTGGCATGCTCGACATGTTTGTAGCCCATTTTGGCCAGTTGTTTCAATGTTCCAATCGGGTCTTTCTTCATATCATCCCTGACTGAATAAAGCTGAATGCCGATAATTTCATCGGATTTTGGTGCTGCAAATGCAGTTCTTGACAACAGGGTCGTTCCAGCTAGAAGGAATGCACTGTTTTGGAGGAATCTTCTACGTGATGTATTCATGGTAATTATTTTGTTAATGTGCTAATTTGCTAATATGCTAATATGCTAATATGCCAATGTGCTAATTATTTAAAAATGCGCTAATTATGGGGACCTCTCATGTCTCATGTCTCATGTCTCATGTCTCCTGTCTCCTGTCTTCTGTCTTCTTTCTCCACTTTTTAATATTGGTGAAAACTCTGCGACACGAATTCCAGCACCGTTGGAAGAGCTTCACGCCAGTAGGTCCAGGTATGTCCGCCATCACGGGTCCTGAATTCGTGCGGAATCTCTTTTTTACGCATGGCGATGTGAACCAGGCAGTTTCCTTCGTACAAAAAATCGTCATCGCCACAATCAATGTACCACCTGACCGCTTTTTTCTGATCATCGGGCATTGCTTTGACAAGCTCAAGTGCACTGTGCCTTGTGAAATAGGTGTTGAGATCTTCTTTTGAGATACCGGGGTACTGTTTTTCCCAGCGGGTGGATGCTTCTTCCATCGAAATTGGTCCTACTGAAGCACTCAACGGACAAGCGGACGAGAAAAGTTCGGGATGATGTAAGGCATACATAAATGTGCCGCCTCCACCCATTGAGAGGCCCGAAATTGCGCGGAATCTCTTGTCAGGCCTTGTGCGGTATGTCTTTTCTATATATGGCATCATTTCCTGAAAGAAAAAATCTTCATAGTTCCAGTCTCCCTTCGGACTGTTAAAATAACCCCTCTGACCGGTATTACCATCTGGCATAACGATTATCATGGCGGTACATTTACCATCCTGAATCGCTTTGTCAGTAATATTTTTCACTTCGCCGAATTGAATCCATCCGCTCTGGTCATCTCCTGACCCATGCAATAAGTATAATACCGGATAGCTCCGTTGGGAAGTTTCATAGTCGGGCGGCAAATAAATGGCATATTTGCGGTCCATTTTCAGAATTTTGCTCGGCATAGAAAGGTTATCGAAAACTTTTCCGCCAGATTGTGAGAAGAGCATAGCGGGCAATAAAAACATTGAGATCAATAACAGGAAGATAGATTTTCTCATAGGTGTGGTTGAATTTGTGTTTTTGTGACTTAGTGGCCTTTTTATTTTTTGCTTATCGGAACGTACTCAAAATTAATGATTTTTTTAATAGCAAGTTTTGCTGAATCAAGCCACAATGCACTCCCGGAAGGATTTTTTTTTCTCTGGCTCGCACCTGATTAAATTATTTACTTTCTAATTGTTAACTTTGGGAATACTAATCCTTAATTAAGTTAATGTCAATTGAAACTATGGCAGCGACAAACACCAGAAGAGAATTTATTTTAAAATCCGCAGCGGCATCAACCCTGGTTGCCGGTGGCATGGTCCCCGGATTTAGTGCACTAAGTTACAACCGGATCATGGGCTCAAATGAGAAAATCAGAGTAGCCATCATGGGCGTGAACGCCAGAGGCAAGGCACTCGCAGAGAACTATGCCAAACAACCCAATTGTGAGGTCGTACATATTTGCGATGTTGACAGACTTGCCATGGAAAAATGTCTGACATCCGTGACTCAAATCCAAAAACAACAACCCAAAGGAGTGGGAGATTTTCGGAACTCGCTGGAAAGCAAAGATGTCGATGTGATGGTCATCGCCACCCCCGACCACTGGCATGCCCCCGCTGCGCTGATGGCTCTGCAGGCCGGCAAACATGTTTATGTGGAAAAGCCTTGCAGTCACAATCCTGCCGAAGGTGAAATGTTGGTCAAAGCCGCAGGCAAATATGGTCAGGTTGTTCAGATGGGGAACCAGCGCCGGTCCTACCCGAATGTTGTCAAGGCTATTCATGAACTGAGAAATGGTGTAATTGGCAGGGCTTATCTGGGCAAAGGCTGGTACACAAACAACCGGGCCTCCATCGGTATCGGCAAAGAGGTAGCGGTACCTGAATGGCTCAACTGGGATTTGTGGCAGGGACCTGCGCCCAGACAAGCATTTAAAGACAACATTGTGCACTACAACTGGCACTGGCGCTGGCATTGGGGAACAGGCGAAGCACTGAACAATGGGACTCACATGGTCGACTTATTGCGCTGGGGACTCGATGTGGACTATCCGACCAAGGTCAGTTCATCAGGAGGCCGTTATCGTTACCAGGATGACTGGGAGACACCTGATACACAGATTATCAATTTTGAGTTTGGGAACAAGGTTGCCATGACCTGGGAAGGTCGCAGCTGCAATGGCAAGAATGTTGAGGGAAATACCGTCGGAGCCATGTTTTATGGAGAAACCGGTAGTCTGATGATCGATGGGAATGGCTATACCATCTATGATTTGAACAGCAAGGTCTTAAAGGAAATTAAAAATGAGAAAACGATTGATGCCCGTAATCTGGTCAATCCTGCAGCTGACCTGGACGGATTGCATATACAAAACTTCTTTGCAGCCATAAAAAATGGGGAAAAGCTGAATTCCGACATCGATTCAGGCCACAAAAGCACCTTGCTTGTGCAACTTGGGAATATATCGCAGCGAGTAGGACGCACCCTGAATATCGATCAGGCCACAGGACATATCCTTTCAGATAAAGATGCCATGCAGTTCTGGCATCGCAGTTATGAAAAGGGCTGGGAAATGAAATTGTAAAATTAAAACAATGAACACAAGAAGATCATTTATAAAAACCATTGGTGCAGGAACAGTTCTTTCAACCATTAACCTTTCCGTAGTTGGAGCTTCCACTTCCCTCCTGGTTTCACCAAAATCACCCATCGATAAGCCCATCCGAATCGGCATTATTGGAGCCGAAAATTCACATACTGCCGGGTTTGGAAAAATATTTAACATCAATAAAAAATTTCCGGGAGTCGAAGTCACCCATCTCTGGGGAGAAACGGATGAATTTGCGCGAAAAGCAGCTGAAGCCGGACAAATACCCAATATCGTAAAGAATCCCGGCGAGATGCTTGGGAAAATTGATGCCCTGGTCGTGGATCACCGCCATGCCAAATATCATCTGGAAGCAGCCACACCATTTGTTAAAGCAGGTATTCCAACCTTCGTGGATAAGCCTTTCTGCTACAGGGTCGAAGAAGGGAAAAAATTTCTGGCCATGGCCCGTGAGGCCGGAACTCCGGTTACATCCTTCAGCTCAATTGGCCAAAGCGATGGGACCTACGACATCAAACAACAATTGGAAACAATGGGTCCAATAAACCATGTCGTCAGATATGGACCAGTCGATTTGGATTCCGAATATGGCGGAGTTTTTTTCTACGGCGTTCATATCATACAACCGCTGATGAACATGTTCGGAGAAGATATTCAAAGGGTAAAAATCACCAGAGATGGAAAGAAGGGGAGTGCCGGAGTGGTTTTCAAAAGCGGCCTCTATGCGACACTAATCTTTAAAAACGTCTCTACAGGTTGGGAAACATTTGTGGAAACAAAGAAAGGACTGGTAGAATTGAAATCCCGCATACCTGAAAGCGATCCGGGTAAAATGTACGATGATATTGTTGAGATGTTCAAGACCCGCAAAGAGCCGCGCAGTCATCAGAGCATGCTCACAGAGGTAGCCATCCTGGAGGCATTGGAAAAATCTGCCCTGAGCGAAAAGTGGGAGGAGGTCATTCTATGAGGGGAAATAATCCGAATCATGTTAATTGGTCAACCCTCATCTCCATTGCAATCATTGGCTTGCTGTTCTTCATATTCGGCTTAACGACCTGGATCAATGCGATATTAATTCCCTATTTTAAAATTGCTTGCGAATTGAACAATGTGCAATCCATGTTTGTGGCTTTTGCTTTTTACATTGCCTATTTCGTGATGGCAATTCCGGCGGCACACCTCTTGGAGAGCGTGGGATTTAAGAAGGGAATCATGATTGGTTTCTGGATTATGGCTCTGGGGGCACTTATTTTTATACCCGCTGCCTTGACCAGAACCTATGGAATTTTTCTATTCGGACTCTTCACCATCGGGACTGGTCTGGCAATCCTGCAACCTGCAGCAAATACTTACATTACCATGATCGGTTCTAAGGAGAGAGCTGCCCAGCGAATGAGTATCATGGGGGTCTGCAACAAAACGGCGGGCATTATTGCCCCACTTTTATTGGCCGCTGCCATTCTTAAGCCAACTGACACAGAGTTGTTTAAGCAGTTACCACTGATGACCGAAGCTGCAAGGAATTTGGCATTAGACGATCTGATCCAGCGGGTGATTGTTCCATATTCCTCAATGGCTGTGGTCCTTTTCGGACTTGGGTTGATGATCAGGTATTCAATATTGCCGGAAATAGATACCAACAAGGAGAATCAAACTTTGGCAGATGAAAACTCGGGTAAATCCGGCATCCTTCAATTTCCACACCTAATTCTTGGGGCTTTTGCCATATTTCTGCACGTTGGTTCACAGGTTACTGGCATAAATACAGTCATCGGATATGCCCAATCATTGGGTCTTCCTTTGCTGGAAGCGAAAATATTTCCGTCTTATATTTTAGGCATAACAATGTCCGGATTTTTATTGGGGATTGTCCTGATTCCCAGGTTTATTAACCATCTCAGTGTTTTGCGTTTGTGCACAACATCTGCCCTGCTACTGACCCTCCTGTTTTTTGCAGCGAATGGCAAGGTTACTTTTATGGGTCACACAGCCAATCTGTCTATATGGTTTCTGGTTTTGCTGGGGCTTTCGAATTCATTGATGTGGTCGGCAATATGGCCACTCGCTCTCAACGGACTGGGCCGGTTTACTAAGATGGGAGGATCCATTCTTATCATGGGACTATGCGGAAGTGCCATTGTTCCATTGATATACGGATATTTTGCCGATCATTTCAATCCGCATACCGCATACTGGGTGCTTTTACCGTGTTATGTTTACCTGATTTATTATGCGTATTACGGTTATCGAGTAAAATTTTGGACCATAAAAAGGCAGCCGTAAATTAAGACTGGAAACTAAACTAATGAGAATGAAAGGTTCAGAAAGCAGACTTTTAAAAATCAGTAACGGACAGGTGATTACCCCCAACGGTATCCTTGGAAATGCGACAATTGTTGTAAAGTCCGGCATTGTAGATACGATCACCCAAGGGAACATTGAACTCCCCGGAGCCACTGAGCTAAATGCAAATGGCAATTTTGTTGCACCCGGTTTAATTGATATCCAGATCAATGGCTTCTTGGGAGTCGATTTTTCGGACCAAAATTTAAGTGCTGAGGATCTGCGAAAGGCGACGAAAGCCTTGTTGCAAAACGGCGTGACTACTTTTCTTCCTACTATTATTACCAATGATTTTGAGAACCTGAAAAGGAGCTTTTCAATTCTTACCAGGATACTGGATGATGAAGAATTGAGCTTGTCAGTACCCGGATTTCATCTGGAAGGTCCTTATATCTCACCCGTCCAGGGTTACCGGGGTGCACATCTCGAAAAATATGTCAGACTTCCCAATTGGAGCGAGTTTGCAGAATTACAGGAGGCTGCCAACAACCGGATCAAACTGATAACGGTAGCTCCGGAGGTGGAGGGAGCCATTCCATTTATCAGAAAATGTGTTGAATCTGGTGTAGTAGTCGCCCTGGGGCATCACAATGGTTCATCCGATCTTATACATCAGGCCGTGGATGCCGGAGCTTCATTGTCCACACATCTTGGCAATGGATGTGCCAACCTGATCAACCGCCACGAAAATCCACTCTGGCCACAATTGGCCGACAGCCGACTCTCGGCCACAATTATCGCCGATGGATTTCATCTTAACAAGGATCAGCTTCAGTGCTTTTATAAAATGAAAGATGTTGGGAAAACAATTCTTGTATCAGATGCCCTTGATTTGGCTGGTCTTCCGCCCGGCGAATATATCCGAATGGAAAGAGTTGTTGTCCTGTCCGAAGTTGTGAGGTATCCTGCCGAGAATGTTCTGGCAGGAGCGGCAAGTCCGTTGAGTTCATGTGTCTTAAATATGATGAAATACACCAATTGCGGACTCGAAAATGCCATAAAGATGAGCGCCTCAAATCCTGCAGAATTGCTTGGACTTCGTGATATCGGAGTTATTGATGCCGGTAAACGGGCCAATTTGATGTTGTTCACGCTGGAAAACGAAAGAATGGAGCTTCAAAATACAATTTTGGATGGTAGGGTAGTATATTCCAGAAATCAATAAAAATTTAGACCACCTGGCTGGAAATTTATTTAGCATGTCAACAACATACAGATATTTTAAGAAATGGAAATAATCATCTCAGAATCCAATTTGGAGCTTGGTAAAAGGGCAGCGGCAAAGGGAGCAGATTTTATTCGCAAAGCCATCCTCGAAAGAGGGTTTGCAAATATTATTGTCGCCACCGGAGCATCACAGTTCGAAATGCTTGGTGCATTGGTTCAGGAGGATATCGACTGGAAAGCGGTTACCGCATTTCATCTGGACGAGTACATCGGAATATCATGCACACATCCTGCATCGTTCCGCAAATACCTTAAAGAACGCTTTGCGGATATTGTCCGGCCAAAGGAGTTCAACTATGTCGATGGTGATGCAAATCCCAAAGAGGAGTGTATCCGTCTGGAGCAAATAATCAGCAAGCATCTCATCGATGTTGCCTTTGTGGGGATTGGCGAAAACGGTCATTTGGCGTTCAACGATCCGCCGGCAGATTTTGAAACCGAACAAGCCTATCTGGTCGTCACACTGGATGATGCCTGTCGCAGGCAGCAAATGGGGGAGGGGTGGTTTCCGACCATTGAGGATGTTCCGAAAGAAGCCATCAGCATGTCCATCAAGCAGATCATGAAATCAAAGGCGATTATTTGTAGTGTGCCCGATTCCCGCAAGGCGGATGCTGTTCGAAATACAGTTGAAGGACCGGTTTCACCGGCAGTTCCGGCATCAATTCTGAGGCTGCATGAAGCGGTCTGGTTGTACCTTGATCAGACTTCCGCCTCGACGCTAACTTAATATTACCCATAAAAAAAGAGCTCAGATTTCTCTGAACTCTTTCTGTGGGAACTGTTGGAATCGAACCAACGACCCTCTGCTTGTAAGGCAGATGCTCTAAACCAACTGAGCTAAGCTCCCTTTTATATGCCTTTTTCTTCAAAAGTGTTGCAAAGATAGCCCTTTTTTTGCTTTCACAAAA
>JANYJT010000228.1 GCA_025358395.1 Bacteroidia bacterium | reverse complement strand
CTTCCGGTTCCCAAAGTAGACCATACTTCCAGTTCCTTTTGTCCTTTGTTCAACACGTTACTTTGATAGGTGTAGGTAAAAATGCGGTCCTGGGCCTGGACCTTCACAATTGCTAAAATGGCCACCAATACTAAGAGCTTCTTCATCTTGCTTTCCCGATTAAATTTTACGGAAGCAAAACTAGGGGTGCAATGGTTAGCAACCTATCCCTAAAAATGGGGATTTAAATCAGATCGTCCTGATTGATATCGCCCACGTCGATGATTTTTTTCAGGATAGCATACATGGTGAGGCCTGAGGCAGATTTGATACCTGTCTTTTCTGAAATATTCTTACGGTGAGAAATAACTGTGTGCGTGCTGACGAACAATTGATCGGCAATTTCCTTGTTCGAATAGCCTTTGGTAAGCAGTTGCAAAACTTCTATCTCGCGTTTGGTAAGCTCGGTATCGGTATCTTTGGTACTAATGGAAAAAAATGAATTCAGGATTTCATTTACCTTATAGCAGATAAATGGAGAGGTATCGCTCAGGTTAATGGATTGATTGGAATAGCCTGATGGGATATCCATGTGAAGGTTCAGGAACTGAAGGTGGCCTGCAGAAAAGAGGATATGACGGATAAAAGTGCCGCTCTTTTCATACTCTTCTGAAGTCGATATGACCAATATATTTCCGTCCATTTTGGGATAATCAATCATCTCATCGCCACGGTGAAGTAAAATGACTTCGCTGGCCAGGCTGCCTTTCAGGATCTCCGCAAGGCCGGCTAAAACTATATCAGACGAACTGATGACAATGACTATGGATCGACTTTGGCTGCTAGTCATGGCTTACCAATCGCTTTTCGAGCTGTTGCACTTTAGGGATCATGATATGATCCTCGATGCGCGAGTGATTTTTCAGGTCTTTCTCGAACATGAATAAATTATTCAGAAAAGCATTGCCCCTGTTCTGGTCATAGTTAGGGGGTAAGTATTTAATGATGATGTTTTTCAGGTCATCCATTTTGTCATCCATATTCGAATGTTCCTTTTCGAAACTTGTAATGGAAAAAGAGGGATACTTTGTTTTGAATTGATGCCTTAACGCGGGATCTTCGATCACTGCATTCAATTCCAAAATGTAAGGAAACATCTCACGCTCCTCGAAGTTGATGTGAATGACGAATTCCTCTTTAAACTTGGTATAAAACTTCCGTACCAGTTCGTTGTCGGAACTCTCGCCAGGACTGGCCGAAAGAAACAGTTCAATCAGACGGTCGTTTTCGGGAATCAGGTAATCCTTGTAATACCTGTGTGTTTTGATCAGGTAATCAATCACTATGGTAACAGGAAAATCAAGTAGCCGTTTCTCTGGAAAATAAGCCTCGTAATGAAAGACATTGATGATCTCGACAAAAAAGTTCAGGTCAATTCCCTTTTCTTCGCAGATATTCCTGATGGTTTCATCACCAAAGCCCAACTTGATGCCAAGACGGTTGATGACCGGCAGCAGAGAATGGTCTTTAAGAATGACTGAAGCCAGTTTATCGTTTTCGTTAAACAATTCCATACCCATAAAATTAATATATACCGTAAATATGACAATATTTCAGGCAGATTGTTCACCGCATGAAAAATGAAAACCCCACTTGCGGTGAGGTTTTTATACTCTTTATCTGTTTAGGGCCTTCTGCTCCAGAAAGACCTTTTGGGCTTCGCCTCAGTTTGGGCTGAAGGGTGATTATTTGGCCTTGTTTCCCTGTTGTTTGATGTTTCCCTTACTGCCTGACCGTTGTGTTCCCTACGGATAGGCTTGCGGGCTGTTTTGGCAGGTGCCTTCTCAGGGGTAAAGTCAGTCATCGCGTAAGGATGATCGCTTACTACCGGAATGGTTTGTGAAATCAACCTTTGGATATCGCGAAGGAATAATATCTCTGTGTTGTCGCAAAATGACACTGCAATACCGCTTTGCCCTGCACGCCCGGTCCTTCCGATCCGATGGATATAGGTCTCTGGAATATTGGGGATTTCGTAATTGATCACATGTGACAAATCATCCACATCGATTCCACGGGCAGCAATATCGGTAGCAACCAACACCCTTATCTTTCCGCCTTTAAAGTCAGATAAAGCCTTCTGACGTGCATTCTGAGATTTATTGCCATGAATGGCCTGTGCCTGGTGCCCATTCTTCTGGAGAAACTGAACGACTTTATCAGCCCCGTGTTTTGTCCTTGTAAATATCAAGGCAGAAATGATCTCAGGATTACGGAGTACATGCAAAAGCAGGCTGCGCTTGTCAGCATAATTGACCATGTAAAGTTGTTGCTCTACCTTTTCTGCGGTGGTCACTTCAGGGGTCACTTCCACCTTTAAAGGATTCTTAAGAATCGTAGCTGATAATTTAACAATGTCAGTAGGCATGGTGGCCGAGAAGAAAAGCGATTGCCGTTCCCTTGGCAATTCAGCAATGATGCGTTTTACATCGTGTATAAAACCCATATCGAGCATCCGGTCGGCCTCATCGAGGACAAACAATTCAATACTTCTTAAATCAATATAGCCCTGGTTCATCAGGTCAAGCAAACGGCCTGGGGTGGCAATCAGGATATCGATCCCCTGTCGCAAGGCATCCGTTTGCGGACGCTCTCCAACTCCCCCATAAATGACAGTGTGTTTCAGACCTGCATATCGTCCATAGGCTGCAAAACTTTCGCCAATCTGTATGGCCAATTCACGAGTTGGGGTGACGATCAGGGATTTAATCTTCCGTTTTCCTTTTGATGGAATGTGTGTGTCGTAAAGGATCTGGATGATCGGAATGGC
>JANYJT010000226.1 GCA_025358395.1 Bacteroidia bacterium | reverse complement strand
TTTTGTGACACTTTATCAAATTTTGACAAAAGAGCCATCTTATTCATTCTGACTGAAGTATATCCATTTTGTGGAGAATAGAAATAATAAGAGTAATCCAGGCCGTACATCATGTTTTTCAGAATTCCCTTTTCCTCCATGTATGGTTGAGTTGTTTCCAAACTGACCTTGCGGTAGGCCAGAAGTTTGGTTTCTCCGTCCGAGAGTACTTCGAAAAATCGATCCCCTTTTCCGAAATTGTCGTAGTATTGTTTGCGGAAAATATGGGTATTCCCGTAATGGTCGGTAAAAGAAAAGCCGTTCAGGCTTATTTTATCGATCACAATTTGTGAAGAATTTGTTGGGTTATAATATACCAGTTCGTCTTTAAACGAGCTATATCTAAGATTTAGACTGTCAATTACGAAACCATCTTTCAACTCAATTTTGCCGGAAACCCATGTGTCAGTGAAGAACGGGAATCCAATATAAGATGGATATGGCAGGAAGCGTGTTCCTTTTATTTTTTCGAAGTCCCAATTTTTGACGGGAACTTGCTGCGCAAAAGTGGTGGTAAATAAATTCAACACCAAAAAAAACAGTATGCTATGAATGGTTTTGTTGGTCATATTATTTTACCTCAAATTGTTTTTCTGCAAAAATCAATGTTCCATCAGTCGTCCTTCCCCTGACGACCATTTTAAAATGTCCCTGAATACTGGAAGTGCGAAATTTTAGGGCAATTGTCTTGGCGGGTTTAGCATTGGCATCCCAGTAAAGCGCCTGGCGGAGATCGGGAATAGTCGATTCGGTTGTAACGGGAAATGTAAGCTGAACCGGAATTTGTTTGGCTTCCGTTTTAAATTTCACAAGCTGATCGGTATCAATAAGTTTCGAGTAATCAGTCTTAGTAGAGTAAATAGCCACGACTCCGGGAAATTTCAGGTCACCATAAAAACGTTCGCTCTGGCAAATTTCAACACGATCGATATCTGTGGTGCCCATGTCTTTGATCACATTCAGGTCATGGATGGGTATTCCGTCAAGTAAAATGAGTGGCTGTTCGTCAAAGAAAGTACGCAACGGTGAGTTGATTACCTGCATTGTGGGTTCGTTGTTGTGATTTCTGAATTTCACGCCCGGCAAAAGCTCCTTTGAAATATCGTTAAAATTTGGAAGATCAATAAAAAGCTGAGGATCAACAACATTCGAAGGAACTCCATAGTACGGATAGTCATCTGTCTTCTTAGTTGGCATGGCTAGTTTTGAAATTATTTCTTGCCCGAAAATTTTCTGAAAGGTAAAGGCATCAATGCTTCTGGTAATCTCGTTCCTAAATTCTTCGGAAACTGGTTTTGCGTTGAACCCAGGCATAGCTCCGATAGCGGCAAAAGGCTCGTCCATAGTCATTTTTAATCGTTGAAGTGGCTCTTTCGGAAAGCATTGAATTACGGACTGAATGTCACCGTAATCTTTGTCGATCAGAAAATAGAAACGACCGTCGTAGCCAGTATTATAGTACTGAAATCCAGGGATTGAGTCTGGAATGGTTAAATAAACTGTCGCATTTGAAACTGGTGACTTCGTTTTTTTGTCGGTAACTGTTCCTGAAAGAATGATTCCCTTTCTTTCTGTCAATCCGGGAGTGCCATTTGGAGAGCCTTGCTGAAAAGTGGCTGATTCGAATTCGGGAATCACCCGGGCGACGCTGATCAGAAGGTTTCCATCGAGTTTTTGAATTAGTTTTTCATCGAGTTGAACCTGAGCTTGAACGTATAAATTAGAATTTACTTCATCCTCCAAACCACCTACGCCGATTTCATTGTTAATGTCGGCCCGGAGTTGAACAATATTAGCAACCTGACTGATTTCTTTCGTTTTTTCCAATCCTTCGAACCGGTCGGCAATCCATATTTCATGTATAATTTTGCATTCATTGGCATTATTACGAAGGTATGCACGCAATAAATACGTTCCTGAACTTAGCGAATCCGGAAGATAGAGACAGCCATTTGCCTGTTTGTTTTTTATTTCGATCGAAGCTCCGGAAATTCGTATTCCACCTTTGTTCACGAGGTCAAGATGGATAATTCCGGATAAATTTCCTGAAGGGACAAACATTTTGGCAAGCACGGTTTCACCACTGACATAAACATCGCGGTCGGTGTAAAAACCGAATCCTGCCTTTTCCTGGGCATTTCCTGCCAAAGAAAAAGTAATCAGGAATAGAAATATTAGTTGTAATTTTTCCATTTTTTCCATTTAATAAAATTGCTCCCAGAATTCAGGAGGCGTTTGCCTTACATAACCATCGCCGGGAATCTCCAGAAAACGATTGAGGCGACGTTGAATAACTTTATTTCCATTAAATTGTCCCGGATAAATAAAATACCGGTATTGACGGTACGAATTCATATCAAAAAATCCAACGACCATCTGTCCAGTGTTGACGCAGGTTACCGGGAATATCCACTGTAAATCGAATCCTGGACAGATG
>JANYJT010000199.1 GCA_025358395.1 Bacteroidia bacterium | reverse complement strand
TGATTTCGGCATTATACATCTGCCCCCAGATTCCTGTGTTCAATTCCATGTAAACGGAAGTGTAAAAAGCGTAATCAGAACTGGTAACATTGAAGGCACTTGAAGTCATAACATCTGTTATTATTAACCTGCTGGCCATTTCTGACGGGTTGTTCGGATTTTCATTAATCTTATCCATTATGTCCTCAGAGCAGGCGGATAACGTGAATAGAAACAGTATCAGTGAATAAAATTTTAGTGTTCTCATAGTTTTGTTCTTTTAAGGATTAAAATTCCAGGTTAAGTCCTAGACCAAAGTTACTGGTTGCAGGGACAGTAAATCTTTCAAATGCACCGGACATGTTGTTGTTCCCTTGTGTCGCTTCAGGATCGAAATTTGGCAGTTCGGTCCAAAGTAGGATATTGCGTGCAAAGCCTGTAACCCTAACCTGTAAGTTTTTGATTTTAGGTAAGGCATAGGATAAGGTCAACTCTCTCATTTTAACAAAAGAATTATCAAATATATACGCTTCGTCTATGTTACCTAAAGTATTGGCATACAAATCGTAATATGCTTTAAGATCGCCAGGTCCGCCACGTTGAATGTCGTTGGGTTGGCCATTGGCTTTGAATCCTGGATAAATAAACGGGGTCGTACGGTCCTCTGTCAATTTGGCTAACCCATAAGTATAACTCATAAGGCCATTGGTTCCATGATACATTTGCCCCCCTGATTTCCAATCAAAGGTTGCTGAAACGCTTACTTTTTTCCAACGAAATGTTGTGGATCCGCCAAGTACAAAATCAGGAGCGGCACTGCCAATTACTCCGGGGGCGCCAATCATTGGCATCCCACGATAGATGCTGCCGGGTTTTTCATCCACCAAAATTCTACCTTGAGCATCCTTGGCAAAAGAGCTGCCATAAATAACTGGAAATCTATAACCAATTCCGGCTCTTACCTGAGGAGTTGTAAAGCCTCCCAGCATGATGCTTTGTACCCCTGGAGCAAGTTCTGCGACATAGTTATCCATCTTCGTGAAATTCAGGTTGATTGTCCAATCAATGTCCTTTTTCTTGACAGGAACTATTGAAACAGATGCTTCATGCGTATTTGTATAGATGGAACCTCCGTTCATCGTAAGACTGTTTACGCCTGTTGACCCTGCCAATGGAACGTTAAAAATTTGATTTTTAACATCCTGGCGTGAATAGGTATATTCGAGTCCCAGGCGATTGTTAAAGAATTTAAGATCGGTGCCAAACTCAAAAGAAACTGTGTTTTGGGGATTCAAAGCCGGATCGCACTGGATGTTGTTGGGGATGTATGAATTAATGCCTCCCAAGGGATATGATACAGGTGAACCTATCCAAAAACCACCGCTGTAACTTGGTGTTGTATAGAAGTTTTGCGTGTAAGTACCTGCTTGTCCCACTTCTGCATAAGATGCACGTAACTTGGCATAGGTCAAAATACTATTGTCCTTCAGCACCTCCATTTCGGTCAATATAAAGCCCAGTGAAACAGATGGATAGAAGAAGGTTCGGTTGTTGCGGGGCATTTGTGAGACAACATCCTGGCGGCCTGTCGCATTCAGGTACAGCCGGTTTTTGTAGGATAGGGAGAGATTACTGAAGAAGCCAACGCTTCGACTTTGAGCTTTCCTTTCTGATACGGCCGATCTGGTCATTGCATTGTCAATGTGGGGCCATCCTCCGAAATTGAAATCGTTACCAACTTCACGGTAGTTTTTGTCAAACTGATTGTTAATCTCATTGCCAAGCATTAGATTCAAATGAATATCAGATGTAACCTCCATGTCGTAATTGGCTGTTAACAAGGAGTTGTAAATAGAAGAGGTTACCCCGTAATTGGCAATTGACCCCAGCGTATTTTTGCTTCCCATTTCGTTAACGTCCTTGTAATGTGTGGTATAAGAATCTGCACCAAACTGATACCTAAAACTCAGCTTTTTATCATCTGACTCACTGATTTTGGGAGAGAATACGACATAGGAATTACCGAAAAAGCGATTGGTTTGTTCAGAAAACAGATTGTGCTCCATGTTCCAGTAGGGGTTATTGAAGTTGGTCGCCCTATAAAGAATCTGAGAATATGGATTTGTTGGACTCTGGTAAGGTATCCCTTTCAGGTCGTAGTTAACAGGAGCAGCAAATACAGTGGCAACCAATCCATCATTGGCAGTAGGAGCTTTCGTGATATAATTGGATGAATAATTCATTGAAGCACCCGTCTTCCAAGCCTCGCTCAACTTTGTCTCTGCATTCATCCTGGCACTATAGCGATCCTGGGAAGTAGAAGAAACAATACCTGACTGATTCGTATTGCTGATCCCAAATGAATAGGAAGTTTTATCGGTTGACTGATTGATGCTCAAAGAATTATTTAATGTGATACCTGTTTTAAAGAAGCTGCTTACATTGTCATAGACCTGTGGTGTCACCCATGGATCAAGTCCTGCCGTGAAGCGTTGAGGAACATAATACTTTCCTGCATAAGTGGTCACATTGTTTCCGTTTCTTGCATTTGCAACACTGCCTCCATAGGCTGGATCTTTTGGCAGGTCAACGATTCTGGGACCCCATGCAGTAGATGTACTGGGGTTAAAGGTATACCCAGTTCCATTCGTTAATGGTGTACCTTGTGCCCATGTTGTTTGATATTCAGGTTTCCTCGAAATAACATCAGCGCTGGAAAAGGATGAAAATGAAATCACCGGCTTTCCGCCTTTGGCAGATTTTCACTCTTTGTCGTGATGACAATTACCCCATTGGTCGCACGGATCCCATAAAGAGCCGCAGCAGCTTGTCCTTTTAAGATGTTGATGCTTTCAATGTCATTGGGATCAATATCAACCGCACGGTTGGCAACATCCGTTCCGGACACTCCGTCTCCCCTGACCTGCGAATTGCCATTGCTACCACTTTGAAAATTAGCCTGGGAGGCAACCGGCATTCCATCAATCACATACAAAGGAGTATTGTTCCCTGCAAAAGAACGGGCTCCCCTGATGGTGATCTGGGAGGATGCACCTGGAGCTCCACTGGAAGGAGTTATGGACACTCCTGATAATTTCCCTTGAAGTGCAGTTGCAAACGAAGAACTACCTGTCCGGGTGAGCTCTTCACTCTTCACGTCCTGAACAGCGTAACCCAGAGCCTTCCGTTCTCTTTTCATACCAAACGCAGTGACAACGACTTCGTCTACGCCAATCACATTTGATTTGAGAACCACATCAATTTTATTAGCCGATCCAATGGCGACCTCCTGGGAGATCATTCCAACAAATGAAAATGTTAATACTTTGGCCGATTCCGGGACAACGATTGAATAGAGGCCATTCCCATCGGTTATGGTCCCGGTAGTGGTCCCTTTAACACTTATAGTAGCGCCAGTAACCGGAAGTCCGTCTTCGGAAGAACTGACTAATCCGGTAATTTTTCTTGTCTGTGCCATCGCGCTGAAGAGCGAAAGTAAAAGAAGAAATACAAGTAAGAATCCTTTTTTCATAGATAAAAAATTTAATAATTGAACCAATTCTATTTGTTGGCTGCTGGATAGCATTTTACCCCTCTATATTCTAAAAATTAACAGGTTCAAACCTATATTATTATTTGTCTGAGGCTGAAAATTATCTATGTAACCAACGCTTTGAAGGGTAAATGATCGGTATCGGGTCTAAGTTGGACTCTGATATGTCAAAAATGCTGTTTGGACTGAAATACTAGACGTTTACCTTAAATAAGTCTGGATTGACCATTAGTTAAGTCATTTTTTGAGGAGGATTTCATCCGAAATACTCATGTAAGGAGACATCATGCACCTTGGCAGTTCCCCGGTATGTTAGTGCCAATCAAGGACAATGGCAATTCGGAGGATCATTTATGGCTTCCGGGAAGAAAGGAATTCGGGCTTTTCCGTTATCTCATGGTCTGTGGAGGGTTTATCTATGTGACCTGCGCATTTTAACGTACGAACGACAAAATATCTTCCAAAAGCTCAATTTCTGGTCAATTAGCATCATTTGCCCCGCACTGACTCACGTACATTGATAAAAAAATCACAGCCCATTTTAGCGAAATATATTTGAGCCAAAGTTCTTTAAAAACAAACACTCATTAAAACGAACACTTTAAATTATTTGCTATGAAAACATTTTTTTTAACAACCGCAATGATCCTTCTGGTTTCAATGTTTGCAACAGGTAACACAATTGTTGCAAAAGGTTCCTCAAATTCCGCTTTCGGAAATTATAAAATCGAACTATTGGAAGATCATATGATGCTTCAGGGAAAAGAACTGGACAAGTATTTAATTTCCTATGAAAAATCGGACATGAAAGTTGTTGTTGTCTTGGACAAACAGAAAAAATGCAAAAAATATTACGTTCTCACGGATCAAGCTCCGATTCAGTACGAATGTAATGGAGTCTATTTTGGTATCAAGAAACTTGATGGTGCTCTGCTCTCAAGTGGTTATGCTACATCAATGGAAAAGTTAAACAAACAAGTTTACTACCACCAGAGGGTCCTTGCCAGCGGAACGACAGAAATCCTTGCACATTTAGAGCTGATTGCAGCTTATTATCCTGAATTAGTCCTTGTATAAGTTTCAGGAGAATTCATCAGGCTTATCAATAGCATAACCGATTAAAAATTTCACACCAGGAAATACCCATAGGCAAATTTTCACATCCACCGAAAATGATTCTGTGGGTATTTCATCTGGAAATTAACATCCAAATAATATACAGATGAAAGCAAAAATTATTCTAGCTCTGGCCTTTTTATTTAGTTCTGTCATCACATTCGGACAAAATGGACTGATAAATCTGCCCGAATCAGCCGGTACAACACCTGAATTTAAAGACAATTCCAGTAATATAGGGAATGTCTACCTGAAAAATTACCTCTTGTGTAATCTAAAATACCCGGAAAACTCCCTGCAATGGAATCAGGAAGGTACGGCGGTAGTGCAATTCATTGTTACATCAGTAGGCGATGTGACTGATCTCACAATAATCAACAGCCTATCTCAGGATATTGACGGAGAGATCATCAGGGTATTACTGTCTACAAGTGGAATGTGGAGGCCGGCATTTGAGAACGGGAAACCTGTGGCCAAGGCAAGAGAAGTTTCCATCGTATTTGCTCCGGGTGAATTAAATCCTGAAAAAAGATTTATTCATGAGGCACAAGAATATCTTGCTTTAGGTAACAAGCAGTTTTTTAATAAGAAGGACAACAAAAATGCCTTGTATTTTTATGACAAAGCTGTGCGTTATGTCCCGAACGATAAAAATCTGCTGGCAACCAGGGGTATTTGCAAATATCAACTGGGAGATAAAGCCGGCGCTTGCAGTGACTGGAAACGGATCAGGTTTTTAGGTGGAAATGAGGGAAACGCGTATCTCGATAATTTCTGTGAATACAAAGGTTACAGCGAAATGATCGGGACAGTTCAAAGCAATAAGTAATCCTTTATCTGTATCCTTTTTGTGGTCAGCCCTTGTTCTTCGGCAAAAGTTGCAAGTATATCGCCGGCCTCTTTACTTGTTTCCAAACACATCCCGCACTCACTCGAATATGGCTTCGGCACAGGAATCACCTTCACCTCCAGTTTGTTTTCCACACACCAACCCTCCGCCAAAATCACCTGGCGGATATTCTGAAACAAAAATATCTCTCTATTTTCCGACATCATAAATAGCTTTAGCCAAATAATGCAGCTCCTCCGGTGTGTGGTAGGGAGAGAG
>JANYJT010000195.1 GCA_025358395.1 Bacteroidia bacterium | reverse complement strand
GAGAAGGCCACACCAATTGATGCCATTGAACAAAGTAAAATTGGAAGTCGCCCTTCCCGGAGAACCGGTTCCCGAACACTGAATGACTTGCGGGCAATTCCCTGGGTTTTTAGCTGGAGCCAATGTAGGTTCAATATTCCGGGTTGGTATGGAGTAGGAACCTCGCTCGAAGCCATGCGCAACAACGACCCTGATAAATTTGAACATTTCAGGGAAGCTGTCAAAACTGATCCTTTTATCAGGTATGTCCTTACCAATGTCGATTCGAGCCTGGCTTCCTCCGATGAGGGAATATTTAATCAATATGCTCATTTGGCCTCAGAAGTACCCAAGAGCGATGAGATTCTCTCACAAATCCTCAAAGAATTTGCGCTGACCAGACAAATGATAGATTCAATTTTAATCGCACCAATTTCGGAGCGAAGAAAGAATCACTACTATTCGACACTTTTGAGAGCTGAAGCCATGCGACCTTTGCACCAACATCAGGTAACGCTTTTGTCCCAATGGCGTCTACTGAGTAAAGATGGCAATTCAATCGAGTCTGATAAAATTCTTTTTGAACTGCTGCGTTGCATAAATGCCATTGCCGGGGCTATCGGATTTACAGGTTAATTATACATTAAATTTAAGCACATGAATATCAGTCAGGTATTTGCCAATAACAAAGTTTGGATTTCTGAAAAGTTGAAAGGTAACGCTGATTATTTCAATGATTTGTCGCTGGGGCAAAGTCCGGAAATCTTGTACATCGGTTGTTCCGATAGCCGTGTATCCTCGGAAGAGTTAATGGGGGCAAAACCAGGAGAGGTATTTGTCCATCGCAACATTGCCAACATGGTTCCAAATACCGATTTAAGTGTCATGTCAGTGATCAACTATGCCGTATCCTATTTAAATGTGAAACATGTAGTAGTTTGCGGTCATTACTATTGCAACGGTGTTAAAGCAGCAATGAAATCGGAAGATATGGGAATACTCAATCCCTGGTTAAGAAATATCCGGGATGTTTACCGAATCCACCGCCTCGAACTTGATGCTATGGCCGATGAAGATATGCGGTACAAACGTTTGGTGGAGTTGAATGTACAGGAGCAATGTGTGAACGTATTAAAAACAGCTGATGTGCAGAAAGCCTACAAGGAGCGTACCTTGACTGTTCATGGCTGGGTATTTGATATTAAGACCGGTCTACTTATCGATTTAAAAATAGATTTTGATAAAATACTCCGGAATATCATGGAAATTTACCGGATTATTTGATTCCAGAAGCGTTAAAGCATGTCTAAAAACCACCTCTGGCCGGAAATTGTAAAATCATCATCTTTGAATTTGGAAATTTGACGTGAGATAATTAAAAGGCAACTTTAATAAACAACGCAGCCTGGTCCATTTTATCGGTGC
Organism: Bacteroidia bacterium; assembly: GCA_025358395.1. The sequence continues at coordinate 3,147 of JANYJT010000195.1, read as the reverse complement.
ATCCACTACTGTCAGGTGAGACAGATTTTATTTTATTCTAACATTCGTGTAACATTTTGGTATTTATATTCGTTATAAATAACATTAATGTTCATAATTTAACTCAGTACGTTTATGCGCTAAGTTAAGTAGGTTAATAATTTAAAAAGAAGGAGGCTCAAATGAAAAATATCAGAATGTTCAAAGGGATATTTTTACTATATACTTTATCTCTTTTCGTATCATGTAGTGAAAATAAGGATGGCATGGATCCTAAAGTTCAGAACAACCTATCATCTGAGAATAATTTATTATTTGATAAAAAAGATGGTGTAAAAGTCTTGGTGACTGTTCTTGCATCAAATATCGCCTATCCGCGAGGGCTTAAATTCGGACCGGATGGTTATTTGTATGTTGCAACTGCCGGTTTTGGCGGACCCAATTCAACAGTAGGTTTATGCACACAGGTAATTCCGCCTGTTGGACCTTATGGCGGTGGAAATACTTCAAAGATCATTAAGATCAGCCAAAGCGGAGTCGTTTCCGTGGTGGCAGATCATTTACCCTCGAGTAAAAATGCTTTAGGATTTACAACAGGCGCTGCGGATATTGAATTTATTGGCAATACGCTATACGCATTGTTGGTTGCCGGATGCTCTCATGGCAATACTGACTATCCCAGCTCAGTCCTAAAAATAAATCAGCATGATGGTACTTTTTCTCTTGTTGCCGACTTAAGCTCTTATTCGCAATCCCATCCGGTTGCGGCTCCGGAAATCGATGATTTTGAACCCGATGGAGACCCATACAGCATGGTAAATGTGGAAGGAGATTTATATGCGATTGAACCCAATCATGGAGAAATGGTTAAAATTACAACCAGCGGTAATATAACCAGAGTGATTGATTTCTCAGCACATTACGGACATATCGTTCCAACCTCTGTGGCTCTCAAAGACGAAAATTTCTATGTAGGTAACTTAAGAACCTTTCCTTTAGTGGCAGGAAGTTCAAGCATTTACAGCGTAACTTCAGATGGAAATGTTAGTGTATGGGCTACCGGTTTTACAGGCATTTTAGGTGTTGCCTTTGACAAAGAACACCGGTTATATGTCCTGGAAACTTCAGCAGGAGGTGGACCAACTCCAGGGACAGGTAGAGTTGTGCGTGTAAATAATAATATGTCAAGAGACGTAATCGTTGATAAATTATTCTTTCCAACGGGAATGACATTTGGACCTGATGGAGCTTTATATATCTCAGACACAGGATTTGGACCACCCACCGGTAAAATTCTTAAAGTTGCGTTTAACGATTAAGATCACGGTAAATAGCGGAAGATCTAAAATTTCGAAAATTACGGACCCTCAAGATATTAGAAATCTTGAGGGTCTTTATATTTAACATAACAGGTTAAGTAGGATTAAAATGCCAAATTAAAAATCCACCTTCCTTCCAACGGCGAGTTCAGTATTTTCTGCCACACTTAAAAAATTGCCACTTCCATGGAGGTATTGATTAACTCCTGTCAACAGCATCGACAGTACGTCATAATTTCGAATAATCGGCATGTCAGCGTGTCTTAAAAATCGATATATTTGAATTATAGATCAATAGTCAAACTATCGATCTGACACTTGTTCCAGATCCATTATCTAAATCATCATGATATGAAAAATACTTTGTTGCAATTTACATTCATTATTTTCCTGGTAAGCATTGTAATTACAGGTTCAAATGCGCAGGTGGGTTATGACAGTCAGTGGCCTGGATTTCGGGGGCCGTGGGGTTGTGGTACCATTGCAAATGCCAAAACAGCAGTGAGTTGGAATACAGATAGTGCAAGAAATATCAAATGGAAAACGGCCATCCCCGGACTTGCCCATTCATCCCCGGTAGTCTGGGATAACTTGTTGTTCGTTACCACCGCCAACAACGCAACCAAAGATGAATCTCTTAAAGTAGGGCTCTATGGCGATATCGATGAGGCAAACGATAGTGTCATGCACGAATTCAGGGTTTACTGCCTGGACAAACAAACAGGTGAGATAGTATGGGAAAGGGTGGCGCACAAAGGGATTCCGAAGTCCAAGCGCCATACCAAGGCATCGCAGGCTAACTGTACTCCCGCCACCGATGGCAAAGTGTTGGTAGTCAGCTTTGGCTCCGAAGGACTTTATTGTTACGACTTTAAGGGCAATCTGGTATGGAAAAAGGATATGGGACTGCTGAATCCCGGATTCTTCGCGGCACCCGGTATCGAATGGGGCTATTCCAGTTCACCGGTCATATACAAGGATCGCATTATTCTGCAGTGCGACATCCCCAAGACTCCCTACCTCATCTCCCTCGATCTGGCAACAGGTAACGAGATCTGGAAAACCTCCCGGGGGGATGAGGTGGAAACCTACAGTACACCGGCCATTTATAAGGGAAAGGGGCAAACGCAGATCGTTGTTAACGGCTTCAAACACATGGGTGGCTATGAGTTTGAAACCGGGAAGGAAATCTGGAGACTTGCTAACGGTGGAGATATCCCCACACCGACTCCGGTTGTGGCTGACAACCTAATTTACCTCAACAGTGCTCACGGGAAATTCTCTCCTATCATTGCCGTGATGCCGGATGCAAAAGGCGATATCACCCTGGCGGCCGACAGCACACGTAATCAATACATTCCATGGAGCGTGAAGCGCGGGGGGGCCTACATGCAGACACCGCTGGTTTACAATGGTTACCTTTACAACCTCCAGGTGAACGGTCAGCTGACTGTTTACGAAGCCAAGACCGGAAAATTAATCTACAAGCAGAGTCTCAACGATGCGTTTTCCGCCTCGGGCATAGCTGCGGATGGTAAAATTTATTTCTCTTCAGAAACGGGATATATTTATGTGGTTATGGCTGGCCCGTACTATTCACTTTTGGCAAAAAACGAGATTGGCGGTGTTTGCATGGCTACGCCGGCTATCTCTGGCAATACGTTGTTTTTCAGAACGCAACACGCTGTTGTGGCAGTCGAGGAAAAGCGAAAATGAGAGAAGATGAATTGCATGGTAGACCATGGGTAAGTTTGGTTTACCCCTGGTGACCAGGAAATATATTTTTTAGTGACAGCAATTTTCAGATGCCATCATAATCCACCATCCATTCAATACCATACTTGTCCCT
>JANYJT010000128.1 GCA_025358395.1 Bacteroidia bacterium | reverse complement strand
ACTATCAAGCTGCCAGCCTGGACTGAACGGCGGATGGCCACAGTAACTTCCGGATATCGCTTCTCCGGAGTCAGCACCTGCGGAAAGGCATCAAAATAGATTTTCGATGTTTTGTATTCCGGATTTCTTTGATTGACGGCTTTGGCAAGCCGCTCAGAATCTGACACATGCAAATTATTATCTTCATCATCACCAATAAATGTGATGTTGTTGCGCCAATCGCCCAGGGAAGCGGCATCATGGTAATGAATTATTTTATCGACGGCGATGGTTGCCTCTGCAACAGTTGCAGCAGGAATGCGCCCGATTCCAAGATTCAACTTGGCTGTTTTATCCACTTCAGCAGAATCTAATTGGCCAAATAAATCGTCTGTTACATAGGAGTTTATCCGACTTAGCGAATTTTCGGACTGGAATGTGGGAATCCGGTTGGGGTTATTTTCGCCTGAGATGTGCACCGGATCGCAAGTACCTTTCCCGAAAAGGAGCAGATATTTCAAGTCAGAGGTACCAGAGCTGTTTTTTTGCCGGTAAAGGTACCGGATAAAATTACGAAGAGCCGAAACATCCGGGTATCCACCGGATAATTCATTGAAGACAGCTTCGACTGTTGAAACAGAAACGGTCATGCCATCCACCATTCTGTGGTATTGCGCAAGCCGTTCTGCTTGATCTAAAAACGCGGCCGGCGTTAGGATCAAGTATTGCGGGACTTCTTCATGCAGAACATCAGCATTCCGAACCTCCTCAGTTTTGGTCACTCCCGGATATTGGCTCTTCGGATCAAAAAGTAAAAAGCTTCGCAGACCATCACTCCTTGCTCGAAAAGTGAGCTGATTCCCGTTGAGCTGATGGTTTAACCGGAGAGGTGACAAAGGATTGGTGATGTCCCAAAGTTGTAAACCCGAAGACGATCCACCGATCTGATATTCAACAATTTCACTCCTTCCGGCACTTCTCCCATCCCTAAAGTTCAGGGGTGTACCGCGGTATTGGAGGCTTCGCCGGAGTTGGATCGTTGCACAATCGAACCAGCACTGATCGGAAGTCGTGCCGTTGTATTTCAAGGAAATATTGATGGCCGAACCAGTCAGTTTTTGGGTCGTCCGGAAGGAGTCTGCGATGGCAAAATCGGCTTCAGTGGTTGATTGAACCGGGCGAAAAGTGATTTTTCCAGAGGCATTTCCATTGAGCGAAATATCCAATACAGTTGACGATGAGCCTCTTCCGGCAGCATATATCTTGAGAGTGAATGGTTCACTTTCCAACCTATCCGGAAAAGAAAAATTATTGTTTAAAGCAGCGCCTCCTGAAAGTAAGGCAGTGAACCATCTTGATCCGGATTCAAGCAAATTCAGATTTTCTTCTTCCCACAATCCAAAATCATCATATTCTGAGGTTTTGACATCCGGGATACCATCAGGTTGTTCGATTAGCGGCAATACCAATTCATTGCCAGCATCCTCCGTTAGAAAAAAATAGGATTTCCCTTTCGAGCACTGATTTCTGGCCGGGTAATAATGCCCTGATATAGGTTCATACCGCCAGATCACTGGTCCAGGCACATAAAAAAACAATGATTCGGCCCCATCCGCCCCGGTGAATTTCAATCCCGGTAGTTGCTTAGGGCCATTATCAGCAAGGATACTGTTCCCTCGAGACATCAATTCGTTGCTGCTACCAAACAATTTCACATTTTCAGGGTGAAGAAATCCATTGTTTTTTAACCAGGAATAATTGATTTTGTGAATTCCCGTTGATGTAGTTTCAATTTTCATCCATTTGCCTCCGGCGAACAGAGAGTTGTGCACAACCGACTGCGACCAGCTTGCTATCCCCATGTGCATGGCGATGAAAAAACATATATATCTATAGCAGTGATGATTGAGCATTTTAAACGGCAGAATAAATGGAGATGATCATCTCCATACGCAAGAATGTCTGATAAAAAAACGATTGTTTGTGTCCCTTTCTGATGCGACCAATGAACAAATTTAAAAAAATCGATGTTTATAGTGTAGATCCTTGTTGAAAAATGGATATAATTTTCATTATTTTGCAATATATTTGTGGCAATTGCTAATTCTCAGGACAAAATATAAACGCATGAAATGCCCTGGAGGAAATTTTCGCTACGGCTGAAAAAGACAAATTGTGTATTCTATCTGACAATTAAAAAACAAAATATTTACAGATGAAATTCTATACGGTAATATTCTTGGTCATAAGCCTTTTGGCTTCCTCTTGTAGTTTGATACCGGCAAAGAAAAGCAGTTCTTCCACAACTGGCTGGGGATACAATGACCCTAAAAATGGCGGTTTTGAATACAAGGCCAATTATGCGCAAGCTGCCGGTCCCGGGCTGATATTTGTTCAGGGCGGTACTTTCCCCATGGGAAGAGTTGAGCAGGATGTTATTTTCGAAACCAACAATGCTCCGCGTCGTGTCACCATCGCCTCTTTTTATATGGATGAAACGGAAGTCCGGAATGTCGACTGGCGGGAATATCTCTATTGGCTTCAAAGAGTTCATCCTGAAGATCGCGGGGTCTATCTGGCCGCACTTCCTGATACACTGGTCTGGAGAAATGAACTGGCTTACAACGAACCCTATCTTGAGAATTATTTACGTCATGCCGCTTATTCTGAATACCCGGTCGTGGGCGTAAGTTGGGTGCAAGCCGACAATTATTGCAGATGGAGAACAGACAGGGTCAATGAAAGAATTTTAATCAAAGACCAGATACTTGCTGAAGACCTTAATCAGAAAGGACAAAATACTTTTTCATCAGATAGTTACCTAAATGGATTGTACAATGGCACTGATGGGAAGAGGCCTTTAAAAAATCTCGGAAAAGAGGGGACTACCAGAAGGACCAGTATGTCGGATGGGATCGTGCTTCCCAGGTATCGTCTGCCAACCGAAGCAGAATGGGAATACGCAGCAGTCGCTTTAATTGGCAATCTGGACGAGGAAGTTATCACCAACCGGCGCATTTATCCCTGGAATGGTGCCCAGATCCGTTCGACCGACAAGAAGTCTCGTGGGGTCTTTAAAGCCAACAGTGTCAGGGGTCGTGGCGACTACATGGGCGTTGCTGGATCACTGAACGATGGATTTGAAATTACTGCTCCGGTACGCTCTTTTGAACCCAACGATCTCGGACTTTATTGCATGGCCGGAAATGTGAATGAGTGGGTTCAGGATGTTTACAGACCAACCACTTTCCAGGAATTCAATGAATTTCAACCTCTTCGCGGTAGCATTTACACCAATTTCAAAAGGGATTCGAGCGGAAATTTCTTTCGCAATCAGTTAGGAGAAATGGTCAAAGATACAGTTGCCAATTATACCAACTTTAAAGATGGGGACTTCCAATCCAACCTGGATGAGAGTCTTTGGAAAAACAAAGACGATTCCATCCAAAGTAGCAAGAGCACTGACTTCATGTATCCGAATTTAAAGGACAATTATATACCCAGGATTTCGGATCACGCCAGGGTTTACAAGGGTGGAAGCTGGAAAGACAGGCCCTACTGGCTTGGACCCGGCACCAGAAGGTATCTGGACGAAAGGAAGTCAACCGACGACATTGGGTTCCGTTGTGCCATGACAAAATTGGGAGATTCAGAACCAAAATAAATCTTAAAACCTCATCGGCCGATGAGGTTTTTTTAAATCTTCTTATGAATTTAGAAGACATCTACGAGCTCTTTTTGGACCATCCTCAGATTTCCACCGACAGCAGGAGTATAGCGGATGGTTCGATTTTTTTTGCCCTCAAGGGAGACAATTTCAATGGCAACGCTTTTGCACAGACATCACTTGAGAATGGGGCCTCCTTTGCTATCGTGGATGAGGCTGAATTTGCAGTCAATGAAAAAATCCTTCTGGTTGAAAATGTACTGCAGACCTTGCAGGATCTCGCAAGGCTGCACCGGCAAAAATTGGGCATTCCGGTACTGGCCATTACCGGAACAAACGGAAAGACGACTACGAAGGAGCTGGTAACTGCTGTCCTTTCCGGAAAATACACGCTGATCAGTACCAAAGGGAATTTAAACAACCACATTGGGGTTCCACTTACCCTACTTTCACTTCGGCCGGAAACGCAATTTGCAGTGGTGGAGATGGGCGCCAATCATCCTGGCGAGATAGAAGCCTTGTGCCGGATTGCACTTCCAAACTATGGCCTGATCACCAATGTTGGACGGGCCCATCTGGAAGGTTTTGGCTCATTCGAGGGAGTTATTCAGACAAAAACAGAGCTATACCGCTTTCTGGAGCAAAACGATGGCACGATCTTTATCAACCATGCCAATCCATTTTTGGCAGATCAAGCCAAAAAAGTAAAAAACGTTGGTTACACAACTTCCAAAACCTTCGATGGTTTAGAGGGGGAGATTATCAGCGCCGATCCTTTTCTTCTTTTCAAAGTGCTCTTTCCCAAAGGCTGGATTTACATCAAAACGAATCTGGTGGGGGGGTACAACCTCGAAAATGCACTTGCCGCAGCAGCCATCGGTGAATATTTCGGGATAGACCCGACAGAAATTGCCTCTGCCATTGAAGCTTACCGGCCGGATAACAACAGGTCTCAGATGGTCGTCACGATGCGAAACCATCTGCTGATGGATGCTTACAATG
>JANYJT010000125.1 GCA_025358395.1 Bacteroidia bacterium | reverse complement strand
TTTAATTGAAAAATTGACAATTTTGATAAATTGTTCGAAAACGAATGATAATTTTTGTATTACTAAACTATATTACAGTTCAATTTTGTTTAACGCTAAAAATTTGTCTATGAGAAAAATTTCGCTGTTGCTTGTATTCCTGGGCTTTATAGGATTACAAGTTGTCTTCGCGCAAACCCGTCAAATAACGGGTATTGTGACTTCCGGCGATGACGGCACCTCTATACCGGGGGTTTCGGTCGTTGTGAAGGGATCAACGCTTGGGACTATTACCGACATGGAAGGTAAGTTTACCCTCAAAGTACCACAGAGTGCCAAGGCACTTTCAGTATCTTTTGTTGGGATGGCTTCTACTGAAGTGACTCTTACGTCTGCCAGCAATTATAAGATAGTTATGCAAGCTGAGAATGTAAGTGTTGACGAAGTAATTGTAACTGCAATGGGTATCAAAAGAAAACCAAAAGAGATGGGGGTTGCAACGGCAAAGGTTGACAACCAGGAACTCACCTCCGCAGGTGCCTCCAACGTGATGAATGGTATGGCAGCTAAAGTATCCGGTTTACAAATCAACACCATCAACAACGGTGTTAATCCGGATACCAAAATCACCCTTCGTGGTAACCGTCACTTTCTTGCCACTAACCAGGCATTGGTAGTTTTGGACGGTGTACCTGTCAGTGCAACTTATCTGAACTCCATCAACCCGAACGATATCGCTGATGTGAACGTTTTGAAGGGCGCTTCTGCCGCTGCCCTTTATGGAAACGATGCTTCGAACGGTGTGATGATCGTCACGACCAAAAAAGGTGACAAGGGTAAACTGACTGTTAAAATCAGCAACATCACCACTTTCGAACAGATCTCCTATTTGCCTAACCTTCAAACCCGTTTCGGCGGCGGTTCCAGTGAGACACCAAGCAATTCTGATCCAAACTACACATTCTGGGTTGGAGACGGAAGGAACACAGACCCTCATACCACTTATGAGAACCAGACTTTTGGTCCTGAATTCAATGGTCAGATGGTAATACTGGGCGGTAAACTGGTGGATGGTTCTTACCAGATGATTCCTTACAGCGCTGTGCCTAACCAGAAGAAAAATTTCTTCAATACGGGTATTACACTTCAGAATGACATTTCTGTTTCGGGTGGTGATGACAAAGGTCATTTCTATCTCTCCGCTCAGGATGTCAACAGTACTGGTACCATTCCTGACGATACCAACAGAAGAACAGGCGCCCGCATGGCAGCAGGTCGTAATTACGGTATCTTCAGCGCTGAATATTCACTCAGCTTTACCCGAACCAAAACCAGCACATCAGGTGGCGACATGTTCCAGCAACGTGGTGTATATTGGAACGTACTTAATACACCTCCTGAAGTACCAATCACTGCCTATAAAGACATTGTAAACAATCCTTTTGCCACACTGGACGGTTATTTCAATGCGTATTATCCGAACCCTTACTGGCAGATCAAACATGCCCGCAACAACCAGATGCGCAACGATGTAATGGGATCCGTCAATCTTTCACTGAAGCCTACAAAATGGCTGGAGATCAGCAACCGTACGGGTATCGTTTACAACGGCATCAACAACCACAATTACAGGGACGAGGCCATTTACAACGCTTATTCCATAGCGGATCCCTGGAGCCAGAGTCACATGGGTGTTGCTTCACCATACAAAGCCTGGTCAAGCGATCAGATGCGCAATACAATGATCCTTACCAACGACTTTTTGGTTACTGCCGACAAGAAATTCAACGATTTCACGGTGAAATTGATTTTGGGCAACTCACTTTATTCCCAACAGTACGAAACAATTTACGACGCTGCTGACGGAGGATTGGTGATTCCCGGATTGTATAACATCAGCAACCGGATTGGTGAACCCACAGTTAGCCAGTCTACCCAGAAACGCGCCTCTGTTGGTCTGTTTGGAGACGCTACAATTGGATACAAGGATTATGCTTTCCTTCACCTGTCCGGCCGTAATGACTGGGACTCCAGGTTGGCCAAAGAAAATCGCTCTTTCTTCTATCCTGCAGTTGACGCCAGTTTGATTCTTTCCCAGATGTTCCCATCCATCATTGACAACAAGGTCCTCTCATTTGCGAAAATCCGCGGAGGTTTTTCAAGAACAGGTCAAGTTTCATTAAGTGACTGGTATGGAACACTGCCTTCCTACTCTACAGCCGCAGGTTTCCCATATGGATCCAATGCCGGTTTTGCATTAAGCACAACTCTGAGCAATCCTAAGCTGAAACCTGAAACCACCAAGGAGGTGGAGATTGGTGCGGAATTGAGCTTCCTGAAAAACAAGATCCATTTGGAAGCCAACGTCTATCAATCCAAAACATTTGACCAGACTATTCCTGCCACTCTTTCCGCTTCTACCGGTTACTACAGCGCGCTGATCAACGCAGGTGAAATGGACAACAAGGGTTTGGAACTTGACCTTAAATTCACACCGCTTTTGAATCTTGGTCAGGTGACCTGGAATGCTTCTGTTGCCTATTCTTACATGACTTCTGAAGTAATCTCCATATTACCTGGTACTTTGAACGAACTCGGAGTAAGTGACGGAACCAACACCAGTGCATCCTACGCGATTGTTGGCCAGCAGTTCCCTTCCATCAAGGTAACCGATGTAAAAAGAGATCCTAACGGAAATATCATCGTCGATCCAGTAACTGGTCTGCCAACCAAGCAAACCGCCCTTGTCAATGCCGGTCATGGTAACCCGAACCATATTCTGGGTATCTCAACCGATGTGAACTACAAAGGTTTCCGTCTTTCCGCTACCGCGGAATACAGAGGTGGCAACGTCATCGTGAACGCTGTTGGTAATGCACTCGACTTTACAGGCGTTTCAGAGCACTCTGCCATGAACGGACGTCAGTCATTCATTATCCCCGGATCAGTGCTTGAAACATCTCCGGGCGTTTATACCCCGAACACCACTGCTTTGGTTGCCAATACAGGAAGACCATTCTGGGTGAATTCGGACTACCACACAACGAACAGAGGTTACACTACAAGTGCTGCTTTCTGGAAACTGAGAGAGGTTGCCCTTTCCTATGATGTGCCTGTAAAGAAACTGTTTGGAGGCAATGCCATCCAGGCTGCCCAGGTTGCCCTTTTGGGAAGGAACCTGCTGATGCTTCGTCCAAAGGCCAACATCTACACAGACCCTGAGTTCAACAACTCCGCCACTACCAGTAATGCCGTTGGTTATACCACGGAAGACCAGACCCCTCCTACGAGAGTCTATGGTTTTAGTGTAAAACTTACTTTCTAACATTAAAATGACAATGAATATGAATAAGAAAATATTAACACTGTTAGTTTCGCTGGTGCTCTTTGGTAGTTCCTGTTCTGATTTTCTAAATGTCAACGAGAAAAATCCGAACAATGCCTCCGCGGTGCCACCCAAACTTTTGCTGCCTGCCGCGTTAAACAACGTCGCCGCTAATATGAACACTCCTGGTAACATTGAATTTGCTTATCTGTGGTATGGTTTGTGGTCCGTAGGTACAACCTGGAGTCAACCTTCCAACCTCGTTCAGTACAATTTATTGAACAGCAGTTACCAGGCTATTTATAACAACAGTTATATCTATGGTTCGAACATTAGTGAGATGCAGAAAGCAGCAACTGATCCATTGGATTGTTATTACCTGGCCGCTGCCATGATCCTGCAGGCTTACCAGTTTCAAAATCTGGTAGATTGTTTTGGTGATGTGCCATACTCCGAGGCATTCAAAACAAGTGAAGGTATTCTGAAACCCAAGTTCGACAAGCAACAGGCTATTTATGAAGATCTTGTATTAAAACTGGATGCGGCCATCAAACTGATCCTGAATGCTCCTGCCAATGCCAACGCTGTAACGGGAAGCAGTGACATCATGTTCGCGGGTAATATGACTAAGTGGGCAAAATTTGCCAATACCATCAAGCTGAGAATGCTGGTTCACCAGTCCGGAATGTCGGGTCGTGATACCTACATCAAGTCTGCTATAGCCACTACAGCTTCAGTTGGTTTTCTTGGTGCAGGCGAAGGCGCATTGGTTAATCCTGGATATTTAGAATCTACCGGAAAAATGAATCCTTTCTACGATAGGTTTTACACTGCTTCAGGTACACAAGGTGCCCAGGGTGTAACATACTATAATGCCGGAAGGGACGCATGCGACTTTATGAACTCCAATGCTGATCCCCGTATAGGACGCTATTTTCTCCCAGTCAGCGGTACTCTTTTCGCAGGTAACTTCCTTGGACAGGCTGCTCCGCCGCTTGCAGTTGGCAACACATCCAAACTGGGATTCCTCAAAGGCGATCCGGGGTACATGATTGGAACCTATAACAAATCCGCTCCGCTGCTGACTGATTTCGAAAGTTTGTTTGTACAGGCAGAAGCTACTGAAAGAGGCTATATCACTGGTTCTACAGGAAAAGCGTTGTACAATTCCGCCATGACCCAGTCATTCCTTTATATGGGATTAACAAGTGCAGCCGCTGCTGCCTACACGATTTCAGATAAATCCAACGTAAACTACGATCTGGCTTCCAACAAGATCAACCTGATCCTGAACCAGAAATGGGTATCTTTGAATGGTGTTGCTCCGATTGAAATCTGGACAGATTACAGAAGGTCTGGTCAGCCAGTATTCCTCCATTTCAGCGAGGATCCTGGAAAACTGAATGCTACCCCTCCGGTTCGCCTGCCGATACCGCAAAGGGAGATCGACTACAACAATGACAATGCCGTTGCTGTTGGCACGATCAATGCCTTTACGTCCAAGATATTCTGGCAGAACCGATAATGTTTGATCGTTTAAAAATTTTAAAAATTCTAGTATGAAAAATAAAGTTATCATGACACTCTCCTTTCTGGCCGGGATCTTTCTTCTCAATTCCTGCCTGAAAGACAACATGAGTGATTACTGGGTTGATGATCTTGCGGGCAAAGTGTATGCCACAATTCCTGCAAATACCGTTCAATCCATGGCGTTGAAGCCTGTGGCAGGCGAAGTTCCTTTCACATTTTTAGTCAATATTGCAACCGATGCACTTCCAACTGAAGACATCACGGTTACTTTTATTATTGATCCTGCTGCCGTCACAGCATACAACGCAAGGACAGGTAAAAGCTACAAATCCTACCCGACAGTTTCCATGACTACTACCTCAATTGTGATCAAGGCCGGTACAAGAAATGGTAATGCATCAGGTAAGGTTTGGGGCGCTGAGACTTTGAATGCCTGCGATAATTACATGGCAGCCATTTCAATTTCTTCTGCCAAAACAGCCTCAGGCAAGGACATCACCATTGGGGGCAATATGAAGTCCTATTTAATGGCGCTGCCAATATCTAATCCTTATGCCGGTGACTATCATACGGTTGGATATCGTATTCGTCCCGGTAATGCTACTGAACCGGTGGATGCGACCCAAGCCTTCAATACACAGGACTGTAAAACAGTCCGTAAAAATGGTTTCGGCAACTATGGATCTTATGATATTACCATTGAAGTAACCACCAATACTGTTGTTGTTGGTGGTGTTACCTGCTATAAGGTGATTGCTACTCCGATCGATCCGACAACTGGTTCTTCTGTAGGCGGTATGTTTGATGTCTGGACAGGTGATCCAACCCTGAAACCTGCAGATACTACGATTAATTATTATAATCCTGTTAAAAAGCAATTTGTTTTGAATTGCTATTACAACAGCTCTGCGGGTAATCGTATCATGTATGAAGTGAATACGCGGTTATAATCATATTTGATGAATTCAATTAATTGTTAATTACAATAAGAAATATGAAAAGAAAAAATTTTATAGCTGCGATGCTGCCTGTTCTATTCAGCATATTTGCATTGCAAAGTTGTACCAAAGACGAAGGCTCATTTACGATCTACAATGCCTTCTCTACACCCGCAGTTTCAGCGCCTGTAGATGGTACTACGGTTAAGATTACCGGTACCACTATAGATCTGAAGTGGGCTTCTACCAGCAAGGATGGTTATACGCCAACTGGCGATGTCTATTTTGGAACTGATGCCAAACCGGCTCTCTTCAAAGCCGGCGTTACGGGCAATACGCTTACAGTTACTGTTGCAGCTGGTGTGACCTATTACTGGCATGTTACCATGAAAGATCCCCATGGAGTAATGACGTATAGCCCTACCTGGAGTTTTACGATCTATGATCCTACCAATGCTTTTGTTGGAACTTATAATGTGGACGAACCTGCCGAAGGATGGTCTTACATCATTACTACCTTCAATGGTGGAAACAGCAACCTGACTGTCGGAACCGGAAAAGCATCTGTAACTCCAGGTGCAGGCGATGGCTGGTGGGCTTCCTGGGTTGCCACTTTTAAA
>JANYJT010000109.1 GCA_025358395.1 Bacteroidia bacterium | reverse complement strand
TTGAAGCAGGAACAGGTAGGAGAAATTCTTCCTTAGTATTGGATCCATTGAAAAAGAATTTCACGAACGGGCTAATAATGTGAATAGCAAGAAATTATTACAATTGAGGATTCTGTTGCTTTGTAAATTAACCGGTGCTCCCTGTCAATTCGTCTGCTCCAATATCCTTTAAACTGATGCTTTAAAGCTTCAGGCTTACCTACACCTTCGTATGGATTTCTTATGATATCCCTATAAGATCCCCAATTCGTAATGCTGTTTTGCGATCAATTTCAATCCATTCATGGTATTCTTTAAATGCAGATGGAACAAATTCGATGGTTCTCATAACAGGTCTTCAGCTTTCAGCTTAATAACCTTCTTCTTTGATTCATATGCAAATATTCTATAGCCGGAATGCTAAACAGCAGGAAGAACAGCAGCAGTGGTTCGTGCCTGAAGGTGTTTGTCAGCACAGTAACGAAGGTTTTACGAAAGGAGCTGAAATCAGATTTGGCGTAATAGAACCATATGCTACCGAGATGGATCTTCAGGTTAATCTGCTCTAAGATTGTTCTATTGATTTTTTGTTTGTGACGGCTGATAATGTCGATCGTTTCAATCAGCTGAATCGATTCACCGAAATGATTTCTGTTGGTACCGGGATGGGTCCTGAAATAATTCAAGGGCCTCTTCAGGTGGTAAAAATCACCTACCTCAGCCATGCGGATCCAAAAATCATAGTCAGCACTTAATTTATAATTATTTGAAAGTCCGCCAGTCTCCGCAAAAATTACATATTCGCCTTTGGCCTGACTCCGTAATTGGAAGCATAAACAAAGCCTTTGTTCATGTCCGGAAAAAACAAGCGAACCTTAGGGTGATCCTTGTATTTGAGCAGGTATTCGCGGCTGCTGTCGGTGGATCCGTCATCGACAACAATTATTTCTGTATTTGGATAGGTCTGAGCCATCAGGCTCTCCATGCGTTGAGGCAGAAACTCCGCATGGTTGTAGCTTGTAACGACCAGACTGACAAGGTTATCCGATATCATGATCTGTTATCCGCCTGAATATTGTCCAAACGGAAATATAAACTGAAAAGCTTTTCAATGCAGCACCTTGTAGATCAGCTTCAGTATCCAAAAGGGCAGCAACCGCGGAAAAGCGCGCAGCACAAGGTTTCTGGAATATTCCCATCTGTTGAGGAAATGCAGTTGAAGCATCTCCCGTTGCAACCTCACCTCCTGTTTAAAGATGTAGTTTCCGTGTCTGCGGGACAGCTGACTCTCGTCCAGCCTTGCGGTAACCAGATACTCAGGAATATTGGCAATTTGCGCGCCATTAAGCAGCATTCTAACCCATAAATGGTAGTCTTCATACACATGGAAGGGCTGATAGCTGCCGGCTTTGAGGACAGCGGTTTTTTTGAAAACGACTGTCATGTGGTTGAGCGGACTTCTCAGTTTTGAGAAGAGCAGCAATCTGGCAAAAGTGCTTGGAAGCCGGCGGTGTGAACGGATTTTCTCCGGTTGATGGTCGAATTCCTCGATGTTAGCCCCCAGAATATCCAATTCAGGGTGTTCCTTCATGTAACTGATTTGCTTCGCGAAGCGGTCGGGTTTGGAGAGGTCATCGCTGTCCATCCTGGCTACGAGTTCGTTGCTGCAATGGGTCAGACCGTTGGCCAATGCGTAACCCAACCCGTGGTTTTCTTCCAAAGAGATGATTTTCAGCGGTGCGATCTCGTTGAAACGACCGATCACCTTGTCCAGCTCCGCCGTTAGCGGTCCGTCCTTGACCAGCACGATCTCGGAAGGTTTTAATTTTTGCTTGTCCCAGATACTATCCAATGCTACTTTTAAGCGTTCGGGCAACTCCTGGTCGTAGACTGCTATCAGAACGGAAAATGGGGGCATTGAATCGATGTCGGTATGTGTTTGGTTGGTGCCCGGGGAATCAAGCATTATGATCGTTTGTGAGTTAAGCTAGTAATAAATTACACAGAGAAATAAGGGAGAATAAAATTACACAGAGGATTAGGGGAGAATAAAATTACACAGAGGATTATGTATCGCTCTATCTAAATTTGCGTTGAAGGTAAATGGTGTCTTTTGTAGTTATTTGTGACGAGAGAAGAAAGGAGTTACACAGAGAGAAAAATCGCTTGCGATTTTTGAACTTCAGATCACTTTTGGAGTTTCAAGAGACTATCGGAAAAGAGAAAAATCGCTTACGATTTTTAAACCTCGGTGCTCTCCAGGTGTTTCTCTAAAATTTTATGAAGAAGAAATAATATTGGTCTAATCTGAAATCAAGATTATTAACTAATATAATCTCTGTGTAAATATTATTCAAGTATTTTAAAATCTGATCTTACGAATGAGATTAAGTATTGAAGAATGGAGTCCTTTGCCGCTGATTTTAAACAAAAGCTGATGAAGCAGGATCTTGAGTTTGTATTTCCAGTTTTTGTCTACCCAGCCTGAAACCAGGTGATGGATGGCGACCGTGTTTCCGGTAGTCTTTATGACTTTGATATAGATATTCTTTGGCGAGAAATATTCGCAGGGATAAATGTTTATATCTTCTATTAGCAGCTGTGGTTTCCCGGTTGATTTGAACCCGTATTTGGTTGCCTTTTCGTTGAAGATCAGTGGCAACGGTCGACGGTCGAATTTTTTGTTCTCTTTTATGAAGCTTCTCTGTTCGTAATATTTCAGGAGATCTTTTAGCAGGGGATGTTTTGCCACCGATCCAAACACCGCGGGTTCAAGGTCATTGTTGTATTCGAAACCGATAAAGAATTTGTGTTTCAGAAAGGGATCAAAGGTTCCGGTCAGTTCGACATCCGCGTCGAGGTAGATCCCCCCATAAATATATAGTGCGTGAATCCGGAGAAAGTCAGTCGCAAAGGCATATTGTTTGGCTTCGAGCGCCTGGTTCAGCCATTTGTTGTTAATTCCCTCAATTTTCTGCGTGTCCCACTGCACCCAATCGTAATCGGGCAGGTATTTTTTCCAGGATATTTTGCATCTTAATAATAATTCAGGCAAAGGATCACCACTTAGCCAAACAAAATGCAAAATTTTTGGGATCATTGAAGGGATGGTCTCATCTTCCTATATTTTCTTATTCCGTCCGAAATATGATTATTCCTTTTTCCAACATGCAATCGCGGACGGTACGGGGGCGTTATTCCTTTGCTAAAAACAGGACGCCGCGCCGCGGCTGGAATAACATTGCATCGTTCTAAAAACAGGACGCCGCTCTGTGGGTTTCTCACCCTCCCATCTTCTCACAGCTCCGCCTCCTCAGTCCCATTTTAATTTTGAAAAGGACTGCTATTTCGAAGCTTAATAAAGGTCGCCGGAGACACCCGAGGGTGGATTCCGGCTTAGTTTTTGTGCTGCCACAAAAGCAGCATATCTTTTTTGCTCATGTCAGGATAGGTGGCTGTAAATTGCATCCTGCTGATGAGGTTGTAACATATATTTTTTTGGATCAGGGGCTTGGCCTTGCTGATCAGGATTTCCAGGTAATTGGTATCGATGTCGTTTCCTACCAGGACGACATGGATATCCGGACTGTCTGTGCCATGGGCAAAGGAGCCGGTGAGGTACACTTCTTCCAAAGAACCCAGTTTTTCGACCACTTGTTCGAGAATTTGATCGATGCCCAGGTGTTTGTGCAAGAGATTTTTTATTTCAGGGAAGAGGGGGTAGGAGGTATTTGCCATGTACATCCTACGGTTGCCATCGTCATGCGCGACAAGCAGTCCGGCTTGTTCGAACCGGTTCAGCTCCAGACGAATGGCATTGGTCGACTCCCCGAATTCGCTCTCCAACCCGCGAAGGTATGACTGCGTGCTGCTGTTGAGAAAAAACTTCAAAAGCAGTTTAATACGGGTCTTGGATGTGATCAGGTCGCCGAGCATTTCATTAGGTTAATTGAGTAGCTAAATTACTCATTAAATTTTAAATTCAAAATTAAAGGACAATTTATTTGCTTTATTGAGTAGTTTTTTGGTCAAAGGCAGCAATTTGGGGATGAATGGCTCTGAAAAATTATTGAACGGTTCTAACTTAAAAGCGAACAAGGAGAAAAATCGCTAACGATTTTTCTCCTTGTTCGCTTTTTCCAGGTACTGGGTCATCAGTAGCAAGGCTCTTTGGTTGTATTTGTCGTAGTCGAGGTATTTTTTCAACAACGGGATGGTCTCTTGCACCCTGCCGGTTCTTTCGTAAATGTTGCACATCATGGTTAGATTTTCCAGCAGGTATGGTTTTAGCCCAAGTACTTTTTTGTTGTACGCCAAAGCGCTATCCGGTTTTCCCAGGGCTAACCAGGCCGAAGCCATAAAATATTCCCTGCGGGAGTCGTAAGGATTGGTGTCAGCGCTTTTCAGCATTGCGATGGCTCCGGTATAATTCTTGTCACGGAACAGGTATCTGGCTTTCTGCACGGTGATGGGTTCGCCAAACAGGTTGTTGTCGGGAATCCATGGAAAACCCCGGATGATCTGATCTGTGCTTAGACTAAGCTTTCCGGTGGAGATCTCGTCCGACACTATTTTCTGCATTTTTAAAGACTGAACATTCAGAATAAGAAAGTACAGTGAGGTGAGCATCAGCGAAAATACCGCAACTTTCCAGGCAGTTAACAGCATTTTCCTTATGGATTCCGGCAAGAAGAGGAAGTGACCGGTTGCCGCCTGCGACATTGGTGCATTTTTTGTTGCCTGAAGTGGTATAGCTGAATTTGATGACAGGGCAATTCCCGCACCGGCAAAAATCACGAAAAGCGCTTGTATTTCGGGTCTTTCGTGTGGAAAGTTGAAAAGCGCGTCGATCGCATATGCCATCATTCCGAAAGCGGGCAAAAAATAGTGTTTAAAGATGGTATGGGGGTTTGCAACGCCCATACCATCTTTAAACACTGGAATCACGAGCAGCGCGAACAGTGCGAGGAATGCCAGTCCGCCGAATATTCCCGTTTCGGTTGTGATCTGAATGAAATCGTTGTGCGCACGGTATTGGTAGATAAAGTCAGTCTTGGTTTGATTTTCCTGTTGCAACGTGGCAATTTTCCAGTTTCCAAGTCCGCAGCCCAGCAGAGGTTCTTTTTTGAACACTTCGAATGATCTTTTCCAGCCGTTCAGGCGCTCGCCGGTAGAGTATTCGGTGGGTTTGGCCTGACTAAACCTATCAATGATCCCGGCATTGTAGATGGATGGGTTTTTGTATAAATTTTTCTGAATGACCGTAAACAAAAGAACCGAAGTGGCGAGCACGGATGTATAAATTATCATTTTCCGCCGATAGGCATTTTGTTTATCTCTGGTGGCGAGGATCCACAAAATGAAAAGATAGGCTAAGGAGAGTATGATGATTCCGAGGTAGAACGCTCTGGAACTCAGAAAAAGCAGCGCTAAAAAACTCATGCTCCATCCCGCAAGGGCTAGTTTTTGCCTGGTTCCAGTGTGAAAAGTGTAGAGCCAGAGCGCAAAAGGAAGCTTAACAAAGATGGCGGCGGCCAGGACGTTTTTATTGGAGTAGACGGATTTGATCAGATCGATGTCGGCGAGATCGCCCCCGATGAATTTTCCCATCTGAAGAAAGACGTAAAGGCAGTCGACGATCAGGAGGAAAACCATTCCGACGGCAAGATTTTCCGGAATTCTCCTGTCGGAGGAAACCATCAGGGCGACAAAGTAGCAGGAGATGAAGATGGTGATGGATTTGCAAAAATAGAGGATGGATTCGTTGATATTGATGGATTTGACGAATGAAAGCAGGGAGATGAGGATCAGCAGGGTGTACATGATTCCGGCCGGGCTTCTGAAAAAACCAGTGACAGCCGGGGGATTTTCCCTGAACTCTTTTCGGGTAAAAACAAAGGCGAATACCAGGAGGTTGAGAATCGCCAGGGATAGAAATTTTGGTCCGTTGGAGTCGAAGGTTGCCATTTGGGGGGTGAATACCGCAACCAACACGTATGCCAGGAGGATCAAGGTGTAGGAGGTGTTGGGAGGGGTCTCTTTTTTTGTTTTAACGCTCATCGGTTCAATTTTTTTGTATTGTAATAAGGGCTCAGGCTACTTCGCTAAGCCTCATTTTGAAAGATTTAGTAGTATGCGGCGGG
>JANYJT010000097.1 GCA_025358395.1 Bacteroidia bacterium | reverse complement strand
ATTCCTATAATAAATAAAATAATCTACAAACAGAGCATAGATGACAGTGTGATTGAAGCTTTCAATGCCAATATAACTTACATTCAAAATCGATTATTATCAAATGTTACATTGCAATCTAAATCACTCATTTTAAAAGATATTTTTAGATGCTACAGAAAAAAATATTGGATCTCTTGCATAAGCACACTTTTTCCTTTAATCGATTATGTCTCACGAAAAATCTTAAAAACAAAGGATTTAAGAACTGATGTTAAAAAAATATGCAAATTATTCGAGGGAATTGGATTTTCAATTGAAACAGTGGATAATTTAATGCCACACATAACCTCGGTTGTTGCTTTTCATAATGACAAATTGACCTTGGAAGAGAAGCTGCAATTTCAGCAAGAAATTGGGAATTACCAACTTGGAATTATTGGACCAGCATTAAGTTCATTTCTTCGTTTTGCAAATAACTACTATCGTTACTACACCGAGGACAAAGGAGAGATTGGTATAATGAATCGGCATGCAATATTGCACGGATCGGTTAACGAATATGGCACCCAAGCAAATTCAATAAAGCTTTTGACCTTTTTGTTCTTATTTATAGAACTGGAGCCCATTTTTGAAATATTACTTGATGAGAGCTAATCAAACAAATGTCTCCCGGTTTATTGAACCAAGTTGCCAGCAAGATCAAGAAGAGTTCCGGGTTGCGGATTGCAAATCCGCAACAGCCTGTGAGGCAGGAGATAAGTTCGTGATGCGGCAGATTGCTTCGCTGCGCTCGCAATGACGGGGTGGGTTCAGGCCCCCCCTGCTCCCGTGCGCTTGCAGTGTGGTTCAGTCGGGGTTAAACGGGAAAAACCTCATTTTATTGCTTCAATATGATCAAGATAAACATTGACCATGCTGTTTTCTGTAATACTTATTTCGATCTCATCCCAAATCGCATATAATTTAGAATGAAAATCCTTCATCTTCAGATTCCCAGATTCGCTCATCGCTCCAGGTTGCATCCAAATCGTTGACATGAACAATATCCGGTTTATTCCACAAGATAAAATAATAAGGCAAATTCGCGTCGATCAAATATTTTGCCATTATGGTATAGCTTTGAAAGAAAATTGATGGCTCATCAAATCTGCAGCAAATCTCAAACAAGCATCAATATCCTCTGAAACCAGGGTGGGATATTGTTTAAGAATCTCATCCCTGGAATCACCCGCACTAAGAAATTCCAAAATTGTTTGTACGGTAATTCTTTTACCCCGGATCGTTGGCTTCCCGTTGCAAACATTAATATCTACCGTAATTCGATCGTTTAAAGATTGCATCACTTTTTTATTTCAAAGTTACAAGATTTTATGCGCTCTGATTTACCAAAAAATCAATATTCAAAACCCAGGTTATACCTATACCCGCGACTGATAGACGGAGGAGGGAGGAAGAGACATGAGAGCTGAGCGTGGGAAATGGCGGTGTAGGGGCTGCCCTTGTGGCTGCCCATTGATGGGGGGATTGCGGGTCAAGCCCGCAATGACGGTTCCAGCAAGGGATTGCTTCGCTGCGCTCGCAATGACGGGGTGGGAGAACGACTGTTGGAAGCACTGCGCGAAGCGTAAACCAACCATTCCATTGAGACAAAAAGCTGTTTGAGCAAAGCCGAAGGCGGCGCGAGTTCTTTTTGTCAAGTCTTTTTTGGTTACTTTTTGGGACGCCAAAAAGTTACAAAGGAAAAAAGAGCGTTTACAGACAAAAAGCCCGACAGAGCACTGACTGTTGAATTATTGGAGTGGAATCTTTAAAATATTCAATGCTTTATTTGCAAGCATACAAATAATACTTACATTTGACGTAAGTAACGATTGTCGTAACTATGATTTTAACCTTTGGGGATAAAAATACTGAATCAGTTTGGAATGGGGTTAGGTTAAAGAACATCCCGCTTGAAATACAACAAGTTGGTCGTCGTAAGTTGAGAATGTTAAATAACTCTCAAACGATCAATGATTTAAGGATTCCGCCATCAAACAGGTTAGAAAAGTTAAGTGGTAACCTTAGTGATTTTTATAGCATTAGGATCAATGATCAATGGCGGATTATTTTTAAGTGGAATGAGGGACAATCGGAACAGGTGAAAATTATAGATTATCATTAAAATGATTGATTATGGAAACTTTAGCAAATGTACATCCGGGCGAAATTCTCATGGAAGAATTTTTAAAACCGATGAATATCTCAGCATATAGATTGTCAAAGGATATTGGAA
>JANYJT010000024.1 GCA_025358395.1 Bacteroidia bacterium | reverse complement strand
TACTCATCTTTTTTGCATCCAGTAAAAAAAATAACCGATGCCAAAGCAAGGGCTGCTAGTAATTTTAGCCTTTTCATTTTTAGTTTTTTTTATTTATAGAAATAATTTAGGACAAAGTTGATCCTATTAATTGTGTGAAGTATTACATAATTCCAAAAAAAACTTACATGATTCACACATTTCGAAAATCGAATATTTATTGAATTAGAAAAGTCCATGCCAGAAAATGACATGGACTATAATACTGAATTGATTGACTGAATATTTTGTTTTAATGACTTCTAATGTTACATTTCGGCTTAATGCACGACCTTACTAGTTATAATTCAGAAATAATCTTCTGCAATTCTTCTTTCGTTTTGCCCAACTTAATTTGAAGTCGCCCAAGCATTTCCTCTTTTTTGCCTTCAATTAGCAATACATCATTATCAGTTAATATGGCAAATTTTTGTTTGAGCTTACCCTTTATTTCTTCCCAATTCCCTTGTAATCCTGTAGTATTCATTTTATTTGTTCTAGCGGTGAAAGAATTTCCACACTACAAAGGTGACGGATTTATGCACTCAAAGTGTTACATAATTCCAAAGGAGACTTACATGATTCACACATCTGAACCCATCAGAAAAGTGTGAATCATGTAACTTATAACCAAAGTTATGTAACTCCTCAATGTTAAAATGGGCCGATCTTTACATCGATAATAAATGTGTGTTTATTTGTTTTGATACCAGCAATAAAATAGCTGACAGGTGAACTGCATTACATAAATCATAGTACCATAAAAAAAGAAATCATGAAAAAAATTAAAATGAGTATGGTTGTAATTCTAAGTTCCGCGCTGTTGTTTTCGAGCTGCACCTCGCTAAACAAAACGCAAAAGGGTGGAGCTATAGGAGCTGTTTCTGGCGGCGCAATGGGTGCAATTATTGGTAGGGCTGCCGGAAATACTGGTTTGGGTGCCATAATCGGAGCTACTGTTGGAGGAGCTACCGGCGCGGTGATTGGCAATAAAATGGACAAACAGGCCAAAGAAATTGAAAAGACGGTTCCCGATGCAAAAGTGGAACGGGTAGGCGAGGGAATCGTAGTTGAATTCAGCAGTAATGTATTGTTCGGATTCGATAGCTCGAACCTGTCGGCTGATGCTAAAACCAATCTGGATAAACTGGTTATAGTCCTGAATACCTATCCTGATACGGATATCGAAATACAGGGACATACCGACAGCAAAGGGAGTGAAACATACAACCAGAATTTATCTCAAAACAGGGCAACTGCAGTTTCGGTTTATTTATACAATAAAGGTATAGCGAACAATAGAATTCGAACCAAAGGATTTGGAGAAAATGTTCCCAAATATGATAACAACACAGAAATTGGCCGTTCACATAACCGCAGGGTTGAGTTTTTGATTACTGCCAACGAAAAAATGAAGGCTGAAGCTGAAAAAGAAGCAGGGAAGTAAAAACCATTCACAATTTAAATATTTACGATTTACCATTTATTCATTGAATAATTAATTACAGAAATTACAATTAAACAGCAGAATATGAAAAACAAAATCTTATCAATCTCATTAATTCTTGTGCTTTCAGCATCGTTTGCCATTGCACAGGAAAAATCAAAAATGTCATTCGGCATACTTGGAGGAGTAAATTTCCAGAACCTGAATGGAAAATTATCGAGTGGAGCCAAACTTAATAATGATATGTTATTGGGTTTCCATGGTGGTGTTAATGTTCAGATACCGATTGCTCCTGAATTCTATTTTCAACCAGGATTGATGTTTGCTGTAAAAGGTGCTAAAAACACGACCACTATTTTGGGCAGCGAAATCACAGATGAAATCAAGCTTAATTATATTGAAATGCCTTTGAACCTGGTTTACAAAGCTTCGCTGGGTAATGGATTTTTTATGCTTGGATTTGGACCTTATGTTGCTTATGGAATTAGCGGTAAGGAAGTAGTAAAAGGAAACTCAATATCTTATAAAAGAGGCGTTGATTACAATGCACTCGATGCGGGAGCTAATATTTTTGCCGGATATGAAACCGCAGGTGGCTTATTTTTGCAGTTAGACACCCAGTTCGGAATGCTGGATATTGATCCAGCTGAAAACTCAACAGCAAAAAATACAGGTTTCGGCCTGTCGTTAGGATATAGGTTTTAGTTTAGTGGTAGGTTTTTTGGGTAGATTAGTGAAGGAAGGCCATCTCTCAAAAGGAGGTGGTCTTTTTTGTGGAAAGCCAATGTGTGAATCATGTAACTTATTCAGAAAGTTATGTAACACCTTTCATCTCTGTTATAGTAACCTTTGCTTGATAATACTCAGAAGATAAATGGCCATAACCACTACAAAGAAAAAATACTTGCTCTCGAAAGGGCTCGACGATTATTTTATAGGAGTGCACAAGGCATACCAGTTTACTGCTCTTTTTTTTAAGGAAGCGTTTAAGCGGCCTTTTTATCCACGCGAATTGATTAATCAGTGTTTCGAGGTGGGCTTAAAATCGCTGGCCCTGATTACACTTACCGGATTTATTGTTGGTATTGTTTTTACCAAACAATCGCGCCTGCCGCTCGAAGATTTTGGGGCAACATCGTGGCTTCCGTCGTTAATCGGGATTGCCATTATTAAGGCTTTGGGGCCATTGGTAACCGCCCTTATTTGTGCCGGTAAGGTTGGTTCGGGTATTGGCGCTGAGCTTGGTTCCATGAAAGTAACCGAACAGATTGATGCCATGGAAGTTTCGGCCATTAACCCGTTTAAATATTTGGTAGTTACGCGCGTGCTGGCCACAACAATCATGATTCCGATACTCGCATTGTATTGCAGTTTTGTGGGTTTGTATGGTTCGTATTTAAATGTGCACGCCGAAGAAACCAGCAGCATGATTAGCTTTTACCAGAGTGCTTTTAAAACCATCAGTTTCCTTGATATTATAACATCAATAACGAAAACAGTTGTCTATGGCTTCACAATTGGTATCGTTGGAACCTATAAAGGGTACAATGCCACTCAGGGAACGCGTGGTGTTGGTAAAGCAGCAAACCAAGCTGTTGTGCTTGCCATGTTCCTGATATTTATTGAGGAAGTCATTATTGTACAGATAGCCAATTGGATCAGATTTTTTTAAACAATGGAAAACTTGAAACAGCATACCATTAACAAGGAAGAAAAGGTCATTTCAATTTCCGGATTATTCAAGTCGTTTGACGATCTGCAGGTTTTGAAGGGGGTTGATTTTAACCTTTTTAAAGGCGAGAATGTAGCTGTGCTTGGAAAATCAGGTACAGGGAAATCGGTTCTGATCAAAATTATTGTCGGATTACTGAAACCGGACAAGGGAGAAGTGTTTGTGCTTGGAAAACATGTCGATCAGTTAGCCGGCAAAGAACTGGATGCTTTGCGCATCAGAATCGGGTTTTCATTTCAGAATAGCGCTTTGTACGACAGCATGAATGTGTACCAAAATCTGGCATTCCCACTGACCATGAATATGAAAAGCCTGGCAAAAGCAGATGTCGATCATGCAGTGAATGAAGTTTTGGATGCAGTTGGTTTAGCCAATAAAAGCAAGCAAATGCCATCCGATCTTTCAGGCGGGCAACGAAAACGAATAGGAATTGCACGAACGCTGATTCTGAAACCTGAAATCATGCTATACGATGAACCGACTTCAGGATTAGACCCCATTACAAGCGCCGAAATTATTGAATTGATCAATGAAGTCCAGCAGAAATACAACACCAGTTCGGTGATTATTACGCACGACCTTACCTGTGCCAAAAATACCGGCAATCGCATTTCCATACTGCACAAGGGTAAGTTTTTAAAAGTCGGAACATTTGAAGAGGTTTTTGCCAGCGATAATGAGCTGGTAAAAGGTTTTTTTAATTACAATTTTATGCAATAAACGATGAACGAATCACCAAATAAACGGGCAGTAATTGTCGGAGTCTTTGTTTTTACCGGGTTGATATTTCTTTTGGCCGCTGTACTTATTGTTGGCAATTTACGCGAAACTTTTAACCGGAAAATGGAGTTGGTTTCTCTTTTTGATGATATCAGCGGCCTTCAGCCAGGTAACAATATCTGGTTTTCAGGAGTTAAAATTGGTACAGTTAGCAGTCTGAATTTTCATGGGAAATCGCAGGTTCAGGTTGGCCTGAAGATCGATCGGAAAGCACAGAAATATATTCGTGAGAATGCCATGGTTAAAATAAGCAGCGATGGTTTGATTGGAAATAAAATCCTGGTTATCTACGGAGGCACCGACAATGCGCCTGAAATACAGGAAGGCGATACACTCAAGGTAGAAAAAACATTTTCATCGGAAGATATGATCAATACCGCTCAGGAAAACAACAAAAACCTACTTGCGATTACCAACGACTTTAAAGCCATCAGCAAGAAAATGGCTTCAGGAGAAGGAACCATTGGAAAATTACTGAATGACTCGTCGGTATATACCAATATCACTGCCACAACCAAATCGCTTCAGATCGCCACGGCAAAAGCGCAGCAAATGCTTGGCTCACTGGTCGATTTTAGTTCTAACCTGAATAAAAAAGGTACGCTGGCCAACGAACTGGCCACCGATACTGTGGTCTTTAAATCGGTGAGAGCATCGGTTTTGCAATTGCAACAGATGGCTGATACCGCAACTGTGTTTATTGCTAGTCTAAAACAGGCCAGTAAAAATCCTAATTCTGCAGTTGGAGTCTTACTGCACGATGAAGAAGCTGGGGCTCGCTTAAAAGAATCGATTAAGAACTTGGAGAGCAGTTCGAAAAAACTGGATGAGGATCTTGAAGCTGCCCAACACAATTTTTTGCTGAAAGGTTATTTTAAGAAGCAGGCAAAAGCCGCTAAGAAGGATTCAATTGCAGTAAAATAGTCTGTTTTTTAACCACTGTCT
>JANYJT010000280.1 GCA_025358395.1 Bacteroidia bacterium | reverse complement strand
GTTTTAAATCCTTCAACCTTATGGCATCTGAAAATGAAAACACTTTAAGCTCATCTATTTTCTGATCTATACTTGCCTTGATCAATACATCTGAATAATTAGATGGAGTATTAGATGACAATTCAATGATATTAATTAATCGGTCTTTAATCTCCGGATATTTTTTACTTAATAGAGAGGACACCTCATAGAAGTCCAATACCTTCCCTATCCCCAACAATTTAATGAAAGGGATAACAATGAAGTAAACACTCACCAATAAAGTAAACAGAAGGGTCAATATAGCAATGCTTAATTTTATCTTAGGGTCAAAATAACTAAAATATTCTAGGAGAAACAGACTACCCAAATAGATCACAAGCAGCAGGATAAAAAGCATACCACCCCTCATCAACTGATAAAGGTAAAACTTCCTAATGTAAGTGTTTAGCTTATCAACAAATTGTTTATAGTTTTTATCCATCCTTACAAACCATTCATTTATAATTACTTAAAATTTGAACTTTTAAACATGCCTTGCATTCCATTGTTTATAAATAGTACCAAAAATCTAATAAACTTATGGCAAAGATATTCATAGATATTTGTATTATATATTTTATTCAAACTTACAAGTAAAATTAACCAAAACTAATGACACCATGAATGAACAAAACAGACCATGAATTTAAACCTTTTTTTATCAAAAGCCTAGTGAACTAACAAATGTTACTAAAACTTTCATCAATTTAAATTTCAACTCTTTAGTATGTTGATAAAACGTTTAAAAAAGAAAATAAATACATCATTTCTCAAAAAACAAGCAATTCTCAAAAAAGATATCAAGTGTATTAACAGCACATATTCATATTCATTCTTTTTAATTATATCTTTATAAAATATTATAATGCTGTAATGAAAATAAAATAAGAGGCTTGCCTTTTACTGTTTGTGGGAATTAACTAATCTAAGATTTGATATAAATAAAGGATATGGGAGAGATATTGAAAATATTATTGGTGGAGGATAACCTTTTAAACCAGCGGATTGTATTGTTTAGTTTAAAGAAATATAACCATGCCATAACAGTGGCCAACAATGGGGTGGAAGCTGTGGAGAAATTCATTGAAGCCGAATATGATCTTATTCTTATGGATATCATGATGCCTATTATGGATGGTCTGGAGGCCACAGTTAAAATAAGGGAAGTGGAACAGAGCAGTAATGCCTCCAGAAGGACCCCTATTATTGCCTTAACGGCCAATACCATGGACAATGACCGAAGCAAGTGTATTTCTTATGGTATGGACGACTTTATGGCCAAACCGTTTGATGTTCAAAAACTAAAGTCGATCTTCAACAGGCTTGACATCCCTGGTTGATCTTCCTTTTCTTATTGCTGTTCCAAGGTTTATTCCTGCCCCAAGCTTAATTTGCGTACATTTGGCCTGATTAAATGCTACCGATGAACGAACACTTTGATTTCAGAGAGGAATCTTTGTCTGATAATGATAAAGACATTGACAAACAATTAAGGCCACTTGATTTTGATGATTTCAGTGGCCAATATAAGATTGTTGAAAACCTGAAGATATTTGTAAAGGCAGCCAAGATGCGTGGTGAGGCATTGGACCATGTATTGCTTCATGGCCCTCCAGGCCTTGGAAAGACCACCCTGTCCAATATTATTGCCAATGAGTTGGGCGTGTCGCTTAAGCTTACCTCTGGCCCTGTATTGGATAAACCTGGTGATCTGGCCGGGTTGTTGACCAACCTGGAACCCAATTCTGTTTTGTTTATTGATGAAATCCATCGCCTTAGCCCTATTGTTGAAGAATATCTCTATTCAGCAATGGAGGACTATAAGATCGACATCATGATTGACAAAGGACCCAGTGCAAGGTCCATACAGCTCGAATTAAACCCTTTTACATTAATTGGCGCTACTACCAGGTCCGGCTTATTAACCAGCCCCCTAAGGGCCCGTTTTGGCATCAAAGCCCACCTGGAATACTACGACGTGGCCATACTTACCAAAATAGTAAAGCGGTCAGCTCAAATCCTCAATGTCAAAATAGAGGATCAGGCAGCCGTTTCCATCGCTTCCAGGAGCCGTGGGACTCCTCGTATCGTGAATGCCGTATTGCGCCGTGTACGTGATTTTGCCCAAGTGAAAGGCACAGGGGAGATAGATCTTGCCATTACATTATATGCCCTGGATGCCCTTAATATTGATAAGTATGGTCTGGATGAAATGGACAACAAGATCTTGACCACCATCATCGATAAGTTCAAAGGCGGCCCTGTTGGCCTTTCTACCATTGCCACTGCTGTGGGTGAAGATACCGGCACCATTGAAGAGGTCTATGAACCTTTTTTGATCATGGAGGGATTTTTAAAACGCACCCCCAGGGGCAGGGAAGTTACAGAACTGGCTTATAAACATCTTGGCAGGATCCATTACGGCGATGCCCCTACCCTTTTTTAACCGGCTTTATCTCAAACAATTTGGAATATAGTTTCCCGGTGATATACATCTTTTTTGTGACCGGGTCGATGGCTATTCCATTGAGGACATCCACCTGTTTATTGGGGTTTGATATCATGCTGAGAATACCATCCACATCCATTTTGGAAAGAACTTTACCTGTCTTGGGATCAATTTTCACAATGATATTGGTAGTCCATATATTGGCATAGATAAATCCTTCTGAATACTCCAGTTCGTTGAGATAGACAACAGGGTCCTTATCGTCGTAAACCGATAGCGTTTTTATAGCTTTGCAGGTCAAAGGATCAAGGTAAGTCAATGAACTTGTGCCATCGCTCATGATCAGGTGTTGTTCATCGTGGGTCATCCCCCAGCCTTCTTCTGAGGCAAAATGAAAGCTGTCCACCAAAGCCATATTTTCAAGGTTATATATAAACCCAACTTTTGTTTTATAAGTAAGTTGGTAAATACGATTGTTGAATATAGTGATCCCTTCCCCGAAATAACGATTCCCAAGTTTAATGCTTTGCAATACCTTGCCTGTTTTCAGGTTAGTTTTAAAGAGGCCTGATTTGCCGTTTTCGCCAGTACTTTCATAGATAAAACCATTGTGTATTTCAAGGCCTTCGGTAAAAAATGTTTCGTTGTGAGGAAGCGTTTGAACCAGTTCATAGCCATATTTTTCAGGCACCAGGTCAGAATAAACTTCAAATGTTTTAAAATACTCCCCTCCTACCCCATCGGCTTTGGTGGCAACCGCTTTCAAGGTATGCTTTCCAAGGTGTTCAAACTTCTTCAATGAATACGTAAATTCACTTTGAGTGCTTGAGGTGACCAAAACAGTATCCACGTATATCTTGGTTTCTTTCAGTTCGCCATCTTTTACCTTGACTGAAATGCCAATTGTAATATCGTCGCCATAGGCAATCTTTCGGTTAACTGACCCTACTTTTATATGAACTACCGGTTTTCGTTCACGGCTTGACTGATTGGAACATGAAAAAGAAGTGATAAAAAGCGATAACACGATAAAAGTGGTGATTGGCCTGAAGTTCATCCTTTAAATATTTAATAATATAACAGGCTTCAAATATAAAATAATTCACCTTAAGAAATAACAAGGTTATAAATTTAAGCCTAGCTTTAAAAATTACTTAAAACCACGAAATGGTTGAATATGAATAAGCACAAGTGCAACTTGTGGAAGGAGAATATAGTCTTACTTCTTATTCTTTTGTTCGTACCTTCCTCCTACCCGCTTCGGTGCTTCTGTAAGCTTTCTGTAAGCTAACTGTAATGTATCTGTATTGTCTATTACAGATACATTACAGTTAGCTTAC
>JANYJT010000284.1 GCA_025358395.1 Bacteroidia bacterium | reverse complement strand
AATGGTAAGGGGGTGGAGCAGTGCATACAGCTTTCAATAAAAAATAGATAATGGCAGGACGATTAACCATAAAAGACTTTTTAGAAAGAGCAAAATCAGTTCATGGAGATAAGTACGACTATAGTAAAATTACTTATTTGTATGAATCTGATAAGATTACTATTTTTTGTAAAAAGCATCAAATAGAGTTCCAGCAATCCGTACACAAACATTTAGCTGGACAAGGTTGTAGAAAATGCTTTTCTGAATCAAACGGAGATAGAAGTCGCACAAGTTTGATTGATTTTATCAAGAAAGTAAAAGCAATACACGGAGACAAATACAACTATGACGGTGTTGAGTATAAAAATAACAACTCAAACATAAAGATTAATTGCCCAATACATGGAGATTTCTTTCAAACCCCTGGTAATCACACGCACAAGACCAGTCCACAAGGATGTCCTGAATGTGCTGGAAGAACAAACTGGACTCAAGATAAATTCATAAATAAAGCGGGAGAAGTTCATAATTGTAAATACAGCTATGATAAAGTTAATTTTATCAATACTATTCGAAAAGTAATAATTACTTGTCCAGAACACGGAGATTTTCAACAAACACCCAATAAGCATTTAAGTGGTCAGAAATGCCCAAGATGCGTTCTTAATTTTAAAGGGACAACTGATAGTTTTATTGCAAAAGCAATAGAAATTCATGGTGAAAAGTATTCCTATGAAAATACAAATTATATCAGTAATCATAAAAAAGTTGTTATAACCTGTCCTATTCATGGAGTTTTCGAGCAATCGCCAGCAAATCATACTCATAAAACAAATCCGCAAGGTTGTCCAAAATGTTCAGGTCGGTATCCATTAAACACTGATGATTTTGTATTAAGAGCTAATGAGAAACACGATTTTTATTATGACTATAGTAAAGTTGTATATGAAAGTATGACCTCAAAAGTGATAATACTTTGTCCATTTCATGGAGAATTTGAACAACAATCAAGTGTTCATTTAAACGGAAGTGGTTGTCAAAAATGCAGGTTACCAAAGGGAGAACAGAAAATCCAAAAAGCTCTTAAAGAATTAGATTTACAATTTGAACAACAATATTCTTTTCCAGATTGTAGATACATTAATCCGCTGCCTTTTGACTTCTTAATCAGAATTGGAGAAACCCAGTATTTAATTGAATTTAATGGAGAGCAACATTATAGACCTGTTAAATTTGGTGGGGTAACTGACAATAATGCGGATGACGCATTTGAAGAAGTAAAAAAGAGAGATGAGGTGAAAAAAGATTATGCCTTTAAAAACGGATTACCATTATTGATTATAAGATATGACGAGACAGACAGGATATTAGAGTTCATCAAAGAATTTTTAAACATGACTTGAAAAAAATAACCAAAGCACATAACATCAGCTACCCCATCAAGTGCGGGTTCGGTGGTTTTCGGTGTGTATCTTTCCGCTCTGGCTGCTTTTCAGCTTGACTGGAAATCGCCCGCAATCCGCCCCTGCGTGTAGCTTCCTATGTTTGCTGGGCGTTTCTTTTGAGCTATATTATTTGGCAATTATTGCTTAAATTTGGTGCTTATTAGACTGATATCAAATCAGATCTATACATATTATAATAGGAATTTTTCTAAAAAATACGAACCATGAAAGAAGCTGATGATTTTTTTAATAAAGCCAGCAAGATGGCTGACCAGGCAGAGGAAAAGGTCAAAGAGGCATTCGAAAAGGCTAAAAAGAGTGATGCCTATTCAAAAATTACCGATGCGATGAGGCAGGTAGGTGATGCTGTGGAAAAGAGAATAGAGGAGATCAAACAAAGTGACCTTCCTGGCAAGGCCGAGAAAATCAGAGACCAAGCCGAAACCAAGGCGGAGACATTGATTGACCAAGCCAAAGCATATGGCACGATTCTTGCCAATGACATGGAGCAGGTGATCGATGACGTCAAAGGAAAGCTATCGGGCGACGGGAAGAAGAAAATTTGAAAAGTGAATGATGTTTGAAAAGTTTGAATGGTTTAAATAAAGTCCCTCATCGACTTCTGTATCAATTCAATTGCTTCGAGCACCTGGGTCTCAGTGATAATCAGAGGTGGTGTAAACCTGATGGTGTGTTCGTGGGTGGGCTTGGCCAGGATACCATTTTCTTTCATCACCAAACAGAGATCCCAGGCCTGTTTTCCGTTTACCGGACGAATCTGGATGGCATTGAGCAATCCTTTGCCACGAACCTGTTCAATAAGTGGGGAATCGAATGCTTTCATCTTTTCACGGAAGATCTTTCCCATATTTGTCGCATTTTCTGAAAGCTTTTCGTCAAGCAAAACATTCATCGCAGCCAGCGACACCTTTGCCGCCAGCGGATTTCCGCCATAAGTAGAACCATGCTCACCTGGGCGGATCGTTAACATAATTTCATCATCGGCCAACACACATGAGACAGGATACATGCCACCTGAAGCAGCTTTGCCCAGAATAAGCAAATCCGGACGAACGCCTTCATGGTCGCAGGCCAGCATTTTACCGGTACGGCACAATCCTGTCTGCACTTCATCAGCTGCGAGTAAAACGTTGTACTCTTTGCACAATTGCGCCGCTTTTTTCAGATAATTATCTTCCGGAACATACACTCCGGCTTCAGCCTGTATCGGCTCTACCAGAAATCCGGCCGTATTTGGATGACTCAGCTCTCTTTCGAGTGCTTTCAGATCATTGTAAGGGATCCTGACAAAACCGGGAGTAAACGGACCATAATCACCATACGAATCAGGATCGGAGGACATGGAGATAATGGTAATTGTACGGCCGTGAAAGTTGCCGTCGCAAACGATGATCCGGGCCTGGTTTTCAGGTACTCCTTTGACTTTGTAAGCCCATTTCCGGATAAGCTTCAAGGCTGTCTCATCTCCTTCGGCTCCTGAATTCATCGGCAGGATTTTGTCGTAACCAAAAAGTTTGGTCATATACTCTTCCCATTCACCGAGTACATTGTTGTAAAAGGCACGGGAAGTAAGGGCCAGTTTTCCGGCTTGATCAACGAGGGCTTTAACAATTTTAGGGTGGCAATGTCCCTGGTTGACAGCAGAATAGGATGCCAAAAAATCGAAGTATCGTTTTCCTTCCACATCCCAGACAAATACGCCTTCGCCTCTTTCCAATACTACCGGAAGCGGGTGATAATTGTGGGCTCCGTAAAGATCTTCCCTATAAATATAATCTTGAGTTTTCATGTTATTGTAATTGAAATTTTAGGTCTTAAAACTTGAACGAAACTAAGGTTTTTTTCCAAAATTACATATGACTTTTGTTGTCTTAATTGTAACCTTAGCATTCGTTATTCATCTGTTTTTGCCTTAACTTTATATAAAAGGCAATAAGCAATATGGAACAGAAAGGCTATTCAATTCAAGGTTTAATCAAGCCACAATATGAAACGCTCATATTTTTATTCAGAGGTTTCAAAGTAATGATAGATTCAGATTTGGCCATGTTGTATGGCGTTCCAACCAAAAGACTGAAGGAACAAGTTAAACGTAATATTGACAGATTTCCTGAAGATTTTATGTTTTAACTGACTGGTATTGAAAGAGATGAACTGGTCGCAAATTGCGACCGGTTATCAATAATGAAACACTCGTCAATCAACCCGATGGCCTTTAGTGAACAGGGAGTTGCCATGCTGTCTTCAGTTCTGCATTCGGATAAAGCGATCAAAATCAATATTGAAATTATGCGCGCTTTTGCCAGATACAGAGGATTGTTGAAAGAGAATGAAGAGTTGAAAACGGAAGTACTTAAACTCGATGCCAAACTCAATCATTCATTTAAGTATTTGCTTGATAAAATCGATTCACTGCACCAAAAGTCCAATAAGCCAAGAAGGCCAATGGGATATAAGGTATAAAATATCTTAGTATTTCGAATTCAGAAGCTAACAGACAACTTCGCATTAATCCTCCTACCCGTCAGGTAATTGGGGACGGCATGCATCTGGTTTTCAAAGTCGGATACCCAATAATAGGAAATTGTATTATCCAGGTCAAAAAGGTTGAATATTTCGAGCGAAAACCAGGCTTCTTTTAACGTCCCGGAACAGAAATTAACACGTTTTGAGTCAGGATTTCCGACAAGCATCTTGGAAAACCCCAGATCGACCCTTTTGTACGAAGGCATTCTGAAATTGTCGAGATATCGCTCCCCTCCAGGCGGACCGAAAGGCAATCCGCTGCCGTACAAAAGTGTAAGGTTCATCTTTACGGTAGGGTTTTTAGGCAGATAATCCTGAAAAAAG
>JANYJT010000272.1 GCA_025358395.1 Bacteroidia bacterium | reverse complement strand
TTAGCGATAGGACAAATGTCCGTATAGTAAGTAAAGGAAAGGTTGTTTATAGAATCTGAATAATAGAATTGGAAAGGAAAAGAGAAGTATAATTCAGTAATTTATAAGATAGAAATGAAAAAGGGCATTACTGCCCTTTTTCATTTGAAATATATTATTATACCATACTAATGAAGAGTTCTTCCTTAGAACGGCGGACTTTCTTATCGTTTACGTGGTTATCTTTTTCTG
Organism: Bacteroidia bacterium; assembly: GCA_025358395.1. The sequence continues at coordinate 4,399 of JANYJT010000272.1, read as the reverse complement.
CATCACGGTAGCCGAGTGTCATTACAGCTACGCTTCTGAGTCCTTTTTCGCGCAGGTTAAGAATTTTATCGAATTCATCAGGAACGAATCCTTCCATCGGAGTAGAGTCTATCTGTTCGAGCGCTGATGCGGCTAATGCCGTGCCTAGAGCAAGGTATGCCTGACGTGCTGACCACTGATACTTTTCTTCTGTTGAGCGTCCGTTTACTATGTTCATTAACATCCCTTTGAATCCTTCAAGACTTTCCAGTGTTACACCTCTGGTTTTAGATACGTTATCAAGATATTCCTTAACCTGAGTCTCTGTAACGTTTTCCCATGCTGCAAAAACAAGAAGATGCGAACACTCTGAGATCTGAGGCTGATTATAAGCCGCAGCCTGGAGCTTTTTTCTGAGTTCTTCGTTTTCGATTACTATGATTGTGTATGGCTGCAAACCCATTGATGAAGCTGATAAACGTACTGCTTCAAGAATTCTGCTTACTGTTAACTGCGGGACTTTTTTACCGTTCATTCTTTTTGTTGCATAGCGCCAGTTCATTGCATCTATAATTGGCATCTTTAAATTTTCCTTTCTTTCTTTGTTGGTTGTGTTTAATAATTTTATTTGTGTGATATCTTCTTTCTGTGATTTTCTCCCCACTGGCTTAATTCCCTGATTACTTTTTTAAGTGAATCGGCATAAGGCAGAAGAGTGTATTCAACTACAACGGGAACTCCGTCGTAAACTGCTCTTTTTATAAGTTTGTGGTTCTGTAAGTCTAAAAGCTCTTTGGCAAGTACTTTGGAACTAATGTCAGGTATGCTCTTTTCAATCTCGCCGAACCTTTTGTTTCCTGAAGACATGGATATCAGGATAAGAAGTTTCCATTTACCGTTAATTACGTTCATAGTTTCTTTTACTGAGGAAAGAAGCCCTCCGCACTCTGTATGTTTCCTGCTGTTTTTAGTATTCATCGTATAGTTACTTTTGTATATTTACTTACCTAAAGTAAGTAACAATGACAGAAGTAATAAAGTTGCATACGGAATGAGGTAAGATCACTGCTTTGAGATGTTATATGGAAAGCCCCGCTTAGCGGGGCATCGTTTATAATATGGTTTCTAGATAAAATAATTCTGGATTAACAGTGTTCTCTTATAAGCCCTGGAATTTGAAGGGCTTGGTTTCTACAAACTTGTCCGCAGCGTTCCCCGAGTATGTTTCGTTTTTGGATATACTGAGTTTTTTCACCTTTCCATTTTTTGAAAAGTCCAGGTCTTTGAATTCTACCCAGAATGTATTTGGAGTGAGTGCTGATTCGAAGAAATAGATTTTGTTTTTGTGATCTGAAACTGTACGCCATCTTGTGGAAGAAATGTTTGGCTGTCCGGGCGTACTGATGCCTAATGGTACTGAGCAGTTGCGGATTACGCTGAATACGCTTGCAATTGCAGCGCGTGGGTCGTCTGTCTGCTCAATTGCGTTTATGTAAAACGATGCACGTACGAATCTGTCGGCTGCACGGTTTGTGCCGGGAAGCATTGTTGTTCCACCGATTTGTTTCCAGTATTCGTTCAGTGCCAGCTGCTTTTCATACGTCGGCGAGTTTGTCATTACCTGGTACGACCTGTTGTGATGTATTACTAGTTTCCCGTCTATGTATTCAAAGATTGCATTATCACCTGATTCGTCTGAGATTGCAAGATGAAGAGTTGCCAGTGTTGTACTGCCCTGTGTGTTTGCTGTCACTAATGTGAATTCTTCTTTACTTAATCCTTTTACTGCTTCATCCACAGTTGAGTATGAGTCGAGTACGTATTGTACCCAGGCTGCGATTGAGAGTCCGGGTTTTTTCTTGTCCCATACTTCATATTGCGATTCTGCAAGCCATAGCAGGTTTGCTACGAGTCCTTTTTCGTTCATTCCATCTGTACTGGAGATGTCGTATCCCGTTGCAATAACACTTCCGAATTTCGATTTCCATTTGAGTGAGTTTGGTCCTGCTTCACCGTTGCGTTCCATTCCTGCGGGGAATATCCAGAGGTTCGTTCCCATATCTTCATTCCAGTCCATTGACCGTGCAGTGATTATAGTACTGTTCGGTCCCTGATAAACAACTCGTGTGCAGGCGCTGGTGCTGCCAATGTAAAGTGTTGTGATTGCAAGGAGCAATACAAACGAGAGTATAGTTTTTAGTTTCATGCTGTGTTTTTGGTTTTAAAGTAATGTGAATAAATATATGATTTCTGGGGTGATATTGAAATTGAAAAGTAAGTGACGGATATGGAGCGGTTATGTGACGGGGTTATTCATTGTATTTACTATTCAATATGGTTAAAATAACAATGTTATTTATGCATTTTTACATCTGAATAGAGAGTTATTTTTGAAGAAGCGGTGACGTTGTTATTTTTCCCTTTATATAGCTGAAGTTTCAGAGGGATACGCTTAGGGTTGGGTTCCGGTATTTGCGTCCTCATGATAAATAATTTTACAATATTAACGTAATTAATTTATGAAAAAGATTTTCCCCGCTTTCATACATGGTTATTTCTTACAGAGTTCTGCCAATAATCATTCGTATCCATATTCAGGAAAACATTTCAATAATTATTATTTCAATTTCGTTCTGTTTGCTGTGGTTACGTATTTTGCTTTTTTACCAACGGGTATCTGCGCAGATAATAACATTTTAGTTAAGCAGATAAAGGATTCTGTGATTTATACTCCCGGTAGTTCTACTGTTAAAATATCATATTTTGAGGAAGCAAAGAGTAATTTATCTAAAGGGATATTAAAAACTATTCTTAAAAACGGTGTATTTAAGATAAATTCGAAAATGCTTTATATAGAACTAAACACTTCAGATGGAATTGAGAAGAGGAGTATCGAATATTCGAAGATAAATAAAATCAGGATTCTTTTTGAAGATAAAGACATTCGGGGTCATATCGCTTATTCAAAGGACATGCAGATCTATTTTTGCTTTAACTATGAAATGAATGATAAGGAAAAATATTCTAACGCTAAACTGATAGTTGATGCTCTCTATGCTCTTAAGAATATTAATTATGAAGTTTCTTTTACGGATGATTTAAAAAACTTCGAGGTTGCTGCAGAACAATACAGGAACATGTCTCCTAAACCCGAGATTAGTGAGGAGGTCCGCAAATACGTAGTCCAGGCAACGTCTATGGCAAATGATAAAAAGTATGATGAGGCAATAATAAAATACAATAAAGCAATTGAGATTGACCCCGTATATCCGGATGCACATTTTAATCTTGCTTTACTGTGCGCACAGTCAGAAGATTACGAAAGAGCTATCTTTGAGATGAAGAAGTACCTGTTGCTTGTGCCGGATGCTAAGGACGCAAGAGCGGCTAAGGATAAGATTTATGAGTGGGAAGCAAAAATGGAATAAGAATTTTGTTTAATTAAGAATAAGAAATTATTATGAAATGTTTTAAAAGAATTAGTTTCGGGTTTTCGTTTTTAATCGTGTGTGTTTTGATCTTCGGGAGTTCTTTCTTTAATTCTGCGAACGGACAGAATAAGAAAGTGATGGAAGATGAGGTGAATAAGAAAATAATAGTGTCTACTGGCACAAAATATAATTATGTGCCCGATGAAGCATACATTGCGGCGCTGAGTTTTGCAACTGCAAAGGACAACCTTGTGAGTGCTGTTAATCTTGCAGGGAAGGTTACGGCGGGTATTACAATCAGAAGGAGTAAGGGGGAATCCGTGATTGTGGACAGAAACGAAAAAATAAATCAGATTACTGATATTAATGTTACTGAAACTCAGTTTGAGATAAAGTATAAAAGCGGTAACGTGCAGAATGCCATTATTTTCAATTATACAAAGAGTAAAATGCCGGATGCATTCGAAGTCCCTATTAGTGATGACAAAAAAGGGATTGCTGTGAAGGATGCTGTTAACGGGTTTGGACTTACGTGGAATGATGAGAGTAATGCGGATAAGAATGCGAGATTGTTTCTGGATGCACTTTACTACATTAAGTTTGTATTACCTGCACAGAAGCTTGAGAAGTTCAAGGAGAAGGCAGAGATTTATAAAAGTATGGACCCGAAGCCTGAGATTTCTGAGGATATTAGGAAGTGCATTGTGCAGGCAACTGCTTTGACGAAGGAAAAGAAATATGAAGATGCGATTAAACTCTATTTGAAAGCGATGGATATTGACGAGACTTTTCCCGACGCACATTTTAATCTGGCATTGCTTCAGTCACAGGTGAATGATTTCGGCTCTGCTATAACCGAAATGAAGAAATACCTGATGCTGGTACCGAATGCGAAGGATGCGAGGGCGGCACAAGATAAGATTTATGAATGGGAACTTAAGGTTAAGTAGTTGTTAGTTGACATAAAAATAATTCTGAAAAAGAAATAT
>JANYJT010000257.1 GCA_025358395.1 Bacteroidia bacterium | reverse complement strand
ATCTTCTGATACAGCAGGGAGAGTTTGTGGCCATCATGGGAGCCAGCGGTTCCGGGAAGTCCACCATGTTAAATATTCTGGGTTGTCTTGATAAACCATCTTCCGGAGAATACAAGCTGGATGGTGTCAGCGTCTCGCAGTTGAATAAGAATGAGCTTGCCGGCCTGAGGAACCAAAAACTGGGATTTGTTTTTCAGTCTTACAACCTTCTTTCAAGAACTTCAGCACTCGAAAACGTAGAACTCCCGCTCTTTTACAATGACAGCATCAGATCCAAGGAAAGAAAAGAAAGAGCCATTGCTGCGCTTGAGTCTGTAGGATTGGCGGACCGCATGCACCACATGCCCAACCAACTTTCCGGCGGGCAGCAACAGCGTGTAGCCATTGCCCGTTCATTGGTGAATGATCCCGTTGTGATCCTGGCAGATGAGGCAACCGGAAACCTCGATTCGAGAACTTCTTACGAAATCATGGAACTCTTTCAAAGGTTGAATTCCGATGAAGGGAAAACCATCGTTTTCGTCACACATGAACCAGATATCGCTCGCCTTACTTCGCGGAACATCATTTTCCGTGACGGATGGGTGACCAAAGAACAGATGGTTGCAGACAGGGTGCTTGCCACTGACATGCTGAAAGCGCTGCCTCCAGTTGAAATTGATGCTTAAAACGAAAAGTTATGAATTACACCAATCTGATAAAAATTGCAAAAAATGCGCTGATGCGAAATAAATTCAGGGCATTTCTGACCATGCTTGGAATTATCATCGGCGTCGCGTCCGTCATTGCCATGCTGGCCATCGGTCAGGGTTCGAAAAAAGCATACAGGACCAAATGTCGAGTATGGGCTCCAACCTTGTCTTTATCATGCCGGGTTCACAACAACGGGGAGGAATCCAAATGGGGAATTCCAGCAGCCAGTCGCTAAAACTAGCGGATGTTGAGGCAATACGCCAGCAATGTGCTGATATTACGGCAGTTTCACCCGAAGTAAGAACAAGCGGACAGGCAGTTTTTGGCAACTCCAACTGGCCAACTTCAATTTATGGGGGTAACATTCAATATTTTGGCATCAAAAAAATTACGGTCGAGAGCGGCCGGATTTTTACGGATCAGGAAATTTTGAGTCTTGCCAAAGTTTGTCTGTTAGGCAAAACCGGAAGATGATGATTTCAGGGTGATGTCGCAATCAGAACTAATCAAGACCTTCTCTTCCATCAGCGATATCCTGACAACCCTTTTGGGAGCTATCGCAGGGATTTCTCTCCTTGTAGGCGGTATTGGGATCATGAATATCATGTACGTGTCAGTGACCGAACGTACACGGGAAATTGGTCTGCGTATGTCGATTGGGGGCAAGGGAATCGATATCCTGATGCAGTTTCTGATTGAATCAACCATGTTGAGCGTTGTTGGAGGATTGATTGGAATAGGTTTAGGGTATCTGATCAGTTCAGTAATTGGTTCTTTAATGGGCTGCTGTCCGTTGTTTTATAAACATCGCTTTTTTGGCAGCGGTAGCATCCTCTCTTTTTTAAATAGTCTGTATCGGAATCTTTAGCAGCCATTTATTATCTTTGATAAAAATAGTACCAATGATCAAATTTCCATCTTTATCTGACAGAAAGTTAAAACTGACACTCCATGCGATTGCCTGGATGGTGGTTATCCTTATCCCATTGTACCTGAATACTGTTTTTGGGGGAAATCAGCATAGGCTGAACCAGTTTTATACCCACACATTTTCAGCGATAGTGGTTTTTTATGTGGGATATCTCTGGTTGGTACCAAAGTTCTTTCTTCGGGATAAGTATTGGATCTATTTCATTATTCTTTCTGGAGTGATTACTGCTACCTATTATATGACTTCATTCATCAATGATCAACTCCTTTATGATGTGGTGGAAGATGCTAAATTTCATGAATTTATTAAGAAATCGGCAACAACAGGAGTCGATTTCAAGCCTCCGATGAAAGCATTCGGTTTTTATAACCACATCATTGCATCATTGCTAATTTCCGGTTTTGCCGTGGGACTCGGAATCAATGAGAAGCTGAAGCAGAACGAGAAAAAGCAGAAGGAGATGGAAAAGGAAAAACTGCACTCCGAGCTTGCTTTTTTGAAGAACCAGATAAGTCCGCACTTCTTCTTCAATACGCTGAACAACATCTATTCCCAGATTGGCATTGACGGACCCACTGCACAGCAATCCGTTTTGAAACTTTCGAAAATGATGCGTTATCTGCTGTATGAGTCAGAGCATGGTGAGACGCTGATGAGTCATGAAATTGAATTCATGGATAATTACATTGATTTAATGAAGTTACGCCTCAATCCAAGAGTCGATTTGCAGATCGGGTTTCCGAAAGATTATGCTGATTTCCCGATCGCTCCGCTGCTTTTTATCCCTTTTATCGAAAATGCGTTTAAGCATGGAGTCGGACAACGGGGACCATCCTTCATCGCAATACGGATGGAAATTGAAACCGGCCGGATTCTGTTCATCGCAAAAAACAGCATTTGTAAGAGCGGTCAAACTGGAGATCTGGAGCATTCAGGCATCGGACTGGAAAACGTCAAAAAACGTTTGGCTTTGCTGTTTGCAGGAAGACATGAACTAAATATCGAACATGGAGAATCCGTTTTTGAGGTGAAACTTTCCATCATCAAATCCACACCCCTGTCATGAAATTGCGGACAATTGCCATTGACGATGAACCGCTCGCACTTAAACTGGTAAGCGGATATATTAGCAAAACACCCTATCTGGAGCTGGTAGGCGCCTTCGACAATCCGCTCGATGCGATAGATTTTCTCTCAAACGAGGAAGCAGAACTGATTTTTGTAGACATTCAAATGCCCGATCTGTCAGGGATTGAATTTACCCGAACATTGGAAGCTGATCATAAAATAGTCTTCACGACTGCCTATGAAAAATATGCCCTTGAAGGCTTTAAACTGAATGCGGTCGATTATCTGCTTAAGCCTTTCAGCTATGAGGAGTTCCTGAAAGCAGCAGGCAAAGCCCATAAAATGGCGGAACTCGAAGCGAGTGCGCTACCATCCGTCGAAGCCAACAATCAATTTCTCTTTTTGAAATCTGAATATAAAATCCGTCGCATCAACTTCAACGATATCCTTTACATCGAAGGATTTAAAGACTACATCAAGGTATACACCTCCGGTGAAGACAAACCGGTACTGTCACTCAATTCCATCAAGTCGCTGGAGCAAAAATTGCCGGAGAAATTTATGCGGGTGCACCGTTCATTTTTGGTCAACCTCGACAAAATTGAAACGATCGATCGAAGCCGGATTGTATTTGGGAAAGCCTATATTCCTGTTAGTGACCAGTATAAAGCTAAATTTCAAGAGTATTTAGATAAGAATTTCTTATAGTTATATTTTTCCTAAAACAGGTACTTGCGAATTTCCGGTTTCCAATTTTCCATTAAGTTATCCTGACATTTGCATAATTGTTATATTTGGTTTCCATTATATACCAGATATTCATGAAAAATCATGCAGCTGCGCTCCTCCTAATCTTATTATTTGCCTCCACAAGACATCTCTCCGCTCAAAATGATCCTATTCGAAAAGGATTGGATGTCATTACCGACCAAAGTGTAAAAGGTCAACTGGATTTTCTGGCCTCCGACTGGATGGAAGGCCGTAATACCGGCACAAAAGGTATTGCCATGGCAGCAGATTATATTACCAGCATGTTTCAGGTTTATGGATTAAAACCCTACAAAGCTCCTCTGGCAGTCAGGGGAATGTACAGGTCACCTCTTGTGCAGATTGGGGAGCAGGGTTATTTTCAGGATTTCACGATGCTGAAAACGCAGACCTCCAAAGAGCATCAATTATCGGTTGTCACGACAAAAGATAAAAGCACTTTTGCTCAGATATTTAATTCCGAGACCGACTTTACTTTTGGTGGTAGATACAATCCTACCATTGGAGGTTTATCCGGTGAGTCGCCACTCGTATTTGTTGGTTATGGTATTTCTGATGAAAAAAACGGTTATGACGAATTCAAAGGAATCGATGTAAAAGGGAAAATTTTATTACGCTTGCGCGGATTCCCGGGACAGAAGGATACCTCCTCTGTAGCTTATAAAAAGTTCAAACCCAAGAGTGGCGATTGGCGTGAAATATACAGGATCGAATCAAACAAAAATACTGTGGCCCAGCAAAAGGGCGCCATGGCCATTGTTGAAGTTAACACCTCCTCCGACCTGACAACATTTGGCAGTCCGAAAAATGTATTCAGATTTTTCAGTGGGGATATGGAGTTCGATGAATATCCGGCGGAAATGTACAACAACAATTTCTCCCTTCTGAGCGACAGTCTCGAAAAGGTTCTGCCATATTTTGTTGTATCCAGGAGATTATCGAATGAACTTACCGGCAATTCCGGAATAAATATTGAAGCTTTTGAGAAAAATGCTGCAGAGAAGATGAAGCCTGCCTCTCAGGAGATTGCCAACAAAAGTGTCCGGTTTAGTCTTAAAAATCAGATTCCGGAAATCTACAGGGGCCGGAATGTGCTCGGAGTTCTTGAGGGTGAAAACCCAAATCAGGTCGTGGTTGTTGGAGCACACTATGACCACAAGGGGAAATACAATGGTGTGGTATGGAATGGCGCCGACGACAACGCATCAGGGACTGTGGCAGTTATGTCCGTTGCGAGGGCCTGCATGGCCACTGGCGTTAAGCCAAAACGAACCATCATTTTTGCTGCATGGGATGGCGAAGAAGAAGGATTGCTTGGTTCACGACACTTTGTAAAGAATCCTGTCAAATCGGACATCTTTGCCAACATCAATTTCGATATGATATCCAGAGACACTGATCGGGATACCTTGGGAGTTATGTGTGGACTTACTTATACCAAAGCATTTGAGGTACTCAAAACATCCACAGAAAAGGATCTGGAAACCTACAAAATAGGCATCAAAATGAGTTATAATTCACAGGAGACGCCTAGCGGTGGATCAGATTACAACTACTTTGCCGAAAAGAAAATTCCTGTTATGGCATACATGGCTGCCATGCACAAAGATTACCACCGTCCCGGGGATAAGCCCTATAAAGTTAACCTCACGAAAATGAGCAATGTGATTCGTATTGGGTTCTTAAATACCTGGATGCTGGCCAATGTTAATGAGTTGAAATAATTAAAGTATTAGATCAGCCCTGAAGAAATTTTGAACGAAGAGCTACCTTGTTGACCTTTCCAACACTGGTTTTGGGAATCGCATCTGCCCTTAGAACTTTCATGGTAATGGCTTCTCTTGGGAGTACGCCCGAGTCGACGCCGGCTTTGACAATCTGAATGATATCCCTGTCGTCGAAAGCGGCATCACGCTTTGGTATTACAATTGCAAGCGGAATTTCTCCCCAGGTCACATCCGGAGCACCAATCACAGCTACTTCAGAGACACCTTCGTGTTTGGCGATCACATCCTCTATTTCCAGTGAACTGAGCCACTCGCCGCCCACCTTGATCACATCCTTGGTTCGGTCGGTGATTCGAATACTGCCACTCTGGTTGACACAGGCTACATCATTGGTATGCATCCATCCACCTTCCCAAAGTTTTTCTGAATGGACATGATCTTTCATGTATCCCTGGGTCAGATAGGGAGAACGGACCACAATTTCGCCCGGGGTCTTGTCGTCTTTTGGAACCTCCTTCCCATCGGTATCAACCACACGGATTTGAGCCATTCCAATGGGCTTTCCTGTTCTGCAACGAAGATCGACCTGTTCTTCCGGAGATAGTTGCAACTCTTCGTCCGAAAGCTGAGACAAGGATAGAACCGGACAGGTTTCTGACATTCCGTAACCTCCGAAAATATCGATACCCCTTTTGAGCGCATCCATTGCCAAGGCTTTTGGCAGGGCAGCTCCTCCAATGATGCAGGTCCAGCGGGAGAAATCACATTGTTCGGACAATGGATCTTTCAGCAGCATATTCAAAATGGTCGGAACGCAATGGCTAAAAGTCACCTTGTGTGTCTCGAGCAAATTCAAAAGTATACCCGGCACATATTTGCCCGGATAGACCTGCTTTATTCCCAAAAAAGTGGCAATATATGGAATACCCCATGCGTGGACATGGAACATGGGCGTGAGTGGCATATAAACTGATCCGGTGTGCAAACGACCCTGAACCGGGTTTACTGCGAGTGCGGCAGTGGTAGCAAGGGTATGAAGAACAAGCTGTCTGTGCGAAAAATAAACTCCTTTTGGAAGTCCGGTGGTCCCTGTCGTGTAAAATGTTGTTGCCCTGGTATTTTCGTCAAATTCCGGAAAATCAAACTCAGGAGACGCCTCTGATAGCATCTTTTCATATTCCCCTTCAAACTGAAAATGGTTCTTAAATATTTCACCCCCTTCATCGATCAGAATAAATTTTCTTCCTTCAACAATCCGACCCCGGATACCTTCCAGCAAGGGCAAAAATTCGGTATGGCAAATGATCACATCATCCTCCGCATGGTCGATCGAGTAGACCATCTGCTCAGGAGACAAACGTACATTGATGGTGTGAAGTACGGCTCCCAGCATGGGAACGGCATAATAGGCTTCGAGGTATCTGTTTGAATCCCAGTCCATAACTGCTACGGTGCTTCCTTGGACTACTCCAATGGATGTTAAGGCATTGGCAAGTCTGTGTACACGTTCCTGCCAGGTTCTGTAAGTTATAGTCAGCTGATCGCGGTAGATAATCTCTTGGTCCGGATTGTTCGCAAGAGGAGCGGAAAAGAGTTGTTTTATCAGCAAAGGATATTCGTAAGCCGATTTAGTTTTTTCAATTAAATTGCTCATGACGGTCTATTTAAATAGCTAGTTCGTACTTGAAACGGGTAGTTTGGTGAAAGGCATCAAATTTAGCAGGAAGATTTCAAGAAAAAAATGCAGTATTTAATTTATTAGGGACATTTCAATCATTTGCCATTTTTAAAGACATAGAATAATTTGTTGCAGCAAGACAATCTTTCAATTGTTGGAGGATCTTAATTGACTTAAATTGTTTAAAACTATTTTTTGCGTATTATTGAAATGATATTCCAGACTTATATTTAGTTGAACCCAATGAAAAATACGCTTATCTTATCATTTTTATTTGCTTCCATTTTATTCAACCGATCTTACGCTCAATTGATCCGGAATGAATCTGATGCTGAAGGAAAATCGTATCTGGAAACAGGAATAGATTTTAATACCAACAATAATGTATTTGGAATTTTTGAAAATTTCAATTCACAGCCAAATGCATCAGCTATTTTTAGCTATTTTGGAAGGAAAGGCGTTATGCTTTCAGTAAACGGAATGTGGATAAAGAACAGCAAAAACGCTGTCTCATCACAGAATTCTACTGAAGTTGATTTAACAACCGGCTGGAATTTCGAAATGCTAAAAAAGATGATATTTATAACACCCTCTTACAGCCATTTCCTTTATTCTGCTGCAGCCTCGAGTGCAAAAACACTGTTCACAGATCAGGCTGGAATTGAACTTTCAGGTAGTTTCAAATGGTTTATTCCATCCTTTACAGCAGACTACCTTTTTGGGAAAAATAGTTCGCACAATTTCAATTTGACTTTGGGTTTTGAATTTAATTTTGACGATGTGATTGTTAATGGAAGTAGTTTACAATTTCTCCCATCAATTGGTGCAAATTTTGGAGATCTTTCATATTCCATCTTCTTTACCAACAGATTATTCCAATCCTTATCCCCTTTACGAACGAAATATGGTGACAATATCACCATTAGTCAGCTTCTAACCAGCGGGGCACTTGTTAAAGGGAAAGGCCTCAATAATCAGTTGTCAAATTTGAATCCATCTGCTACACTAGGGCAGATTTTCGAAACAACAAATAGTGACAGGTTTAATTCCTTTGATCTAACACTGCCATTGGTCTATTCGAGAAATAATTTGTCGTTAAGTACATCCTTGAACATTATAATTCCCAGGAATGTTCCTGCCTATATTCAAAGTAAAACTGTTCTGTTTTTTTCAGCCGGCGTGACCTACTCTTTTGAAATGCAAAAATAAAAGAAGGATTTTTTGATGGAAATATTAGATTCTTAATACTACTGATTTTTCCGGATATCTTTACTTATCAATATCTAAAAAATCTGAAATATGCTTTTAGATCATTTTTTCGAGCAATCAGTTAAGCTGCATCCCGAATCAATTGCAATCGAAAATGGGGATAAGCGATATTCCTATAAAAAGGTCAATGAAACTGCAAACAGATTGGCCAATCTTCTCCGGGAAATTGGGGTAGGACCGGAAGAAAAAGTTGTCATTCTTTTGCCAAGATGCGCCGAAGTAATCATCGCCATGCTTGGTTCTCTGAAAGCAGGTGGAGCATACATTCCTTTGGATCCTGAAATTCCCGCTGAAAGAGTTAATTTCATCATGGAAGACTCCCAGGCAAAGTTACTGATAACATCGGATGAGATTATAGAACGTATTGGCAACCAGCTCAACGATTATCCACTCTTTAATATTGATACGCAGTTTGCTCAATTGACAGATTTTCCCTCGGTCAAACCAACGGTGGAAAGTCGTACTCCCGAAGATTTGTGCTACATTATTTATACTTCTGGAACCACCGGAAGACCTAAAGGCGTCATGCTGGAGCACCGTAATGTGGCAAATTACATTCAGGGAGCACAGTGTATTTATCCGATAGACTCCTCATACCGGGCTTTGCAGGGATTCTCTGTTTCATTTGATGCCTCAGTGGAAGAAATCTGGGTGCCACTTTCAGTTGGGGCAACCATCGTGATCGGTACTTTTGAAATAATGCGTTCCGGAGATCAGTTCTCCTCAATTTTGAATAAACTGAATATCACCTTTCTCTCTTGTGCGCCAACGCTTTTATCTATGGTGAAGGAGGATATCCCTTCGTTGAAGATCTTGATTTTTGGCGGGGAAGTGTGCTCTTCAGACATGGCCGGAAGATGGTGCAAACGCGGCCGACTGGTCTACAACACCTATGGTCCGACCGAAGCGGCCGTCATCGCGACCTATTCAGTTCTCAATACCGTTGATGAGGTCACCATCGGAAAAGCCTTGCCCGGATACGATGTGATGATCGTGGACGACAATATGAACCCGGTTCAACCGAATGAAGAGGGAGAAATAATGTTGGGAGGGGAAAGTATTGCGAGAGGATACCTCAATAATCCGGAATTGACAGCCCTGAAATTTTTGGAGACGGACAAATTTAACCGTGAAACGACACGTTATTACCGAACGGGAGATATCGCCAAATATGCTCCCAACGGAGAAATTATCTACATTGGACGAATTGATGCCCAGGTAAAGATTCGGGGATTCAGAGTCGAACTTTCCGAAATCGAGGGATTGCTTTTACAGTTCGAAGGAATACAAGCCGTGGCCGTATCGATGGACAAGGGCACTCAACAGCTTGCTGGGTATGTGGTGGTCGAAAAGGGCCAAACGATCGACAGAGAACAAATCGCAATTGGGCTGAGAGCCAAACTCCCTTACTACATGATCCCATCAACTCTGGATCTCCTCGATTCTCTTCCGATGACACCCAGTCAGAAGATAGACAGGAACAATCTCCCACAGCCAAATATGCCACTCTCCTTTACTGAAGAGAGGAACCTCATTCCTGCTAAAACGGAGCTCGAAAAGGAGATTGTCAGAATCATAGGGAAGCATATCCACCGGACAGATATCTCGATGGCTGACAACTTCTTCGAAGAGTTGGGAGGGCACTCACTTTTAGCTGCCCTGATTGCCTCTGAGATGAGAGAGAACAAGTTGTTCGAGCATCTTTCTGTGGTCGACTTTTATAAATTTCCGATTCTGTCGGATCTTGCTTCAGAATTGGAGAGAAAGCTCCTGATTTCGGATGGAGAATCCGGCAAAAAGAGGGAAATCCATACGCCCCCGCGTCTGAGTTACTATACCTGCTCCTTCTTTCAGGGTATTTCCATGCTGTTTATTGCCTTGATCTTTGGTATTGAGTGGTTGGGGCCTTTCTTTGTCTATTCCTATTTCTTTCAGGCTGAATACAGTGTACTGGACTCGCTGCTTATGATGCTTATCACCTATTTCACGATGCTACCTACCATATCCTTTTTTGCCATTGCATTCAAATGGCTTGCAATCGGAAGGATTAAAGCAGGTCGCTACAAGTTATGGGGTGCGTATTATTTTCGATTCTGGCTCGCAGACAAGCTGGTAAATATTTCACCCATCTCTTATTTCGCCGGAACTCCGGTCATGAACGTTTTTTTAAGACTTCTGGGGGCTAAAATTGGAAAGGACTGTTACATAAATACCTCTGCTATTTCCGCATTCGATCTCTTAACTATTGGCAATAATGTTAGTATTTGCACAGATTCGCATCTCAAGGGGTTTACTATTTCAGATGGTTATTTGCATGTTGGTACCATTGAAATTGAAGTCGATGGTTTTGTTGGAACCCGCTGTTGCCTTGGGCACAATACAAAAATGTTGAGAAACTCATCCATCAGTGATTTGACTCTCCTGCCTGAAGGGGGAGTGATCCCTGAAAATGAAATTTGGAGTGGTTCACCCGGAATTAAAACCGGACTAAATGGAAAGCAGGAAAAGGTGCCACTTTGGTCGACCGCTAACTCACTTCGGTACCTCATGTCAGTATTTCTCATTCCATTGATAACAATGATTGCTTATTTTCCGGGAATGATGATGATTGCAAATCTGGATTATCAATCAGAAACGTGGACAGAACTGTTGCCTCATATCTTCCTGGTAGGAATTCTGTTTGTGCTCATCCTGGCACTTATAATTGTTGCGCTTAAATGGATTCTGCTTGGAAACATCAAAGAAGGAGTCTATCCGGTTAACAGCAATTTCTACCACAAGAAATGGTTTTTTGACCAGCTGATGAAGCTTAGCCTTCAGGTATTGGGAACTTTGTATACCACGCTCTATTTGCAAATATGGTTCAAAATGCTGGGAGTCAGGATGGGTAAGAGAGTTGAAATCTCTACCGTAGAATTTATTTCACCCGATTTGTTGGTAACCGGGGATGAATGTTTTCTGGCAGACTCCGTTTCCATTGGTGCTTCAGTCGTAAGGAACGGTTATATCACCATCGCAAAAACCTACATTGGCAACAGGACTTTCGTCGGGAACAGTGCCGTGATCAGTGCGGATACCCGGATTGGAGACGATGTCCTGGTAGGTGTTTTATCCAAAATGAGCGAAAAGGATGTTCCCGTAAAAGATGGGACTTCCTGGTTTGGGTCGCCGGCTGTATTTTTGCCCAGGAGAGATATTAACACTGAGTTCTCTGCCGAAAGAACTTACAAACCTTCAAGAAAATTGTACATGCTGCGTTACAGCATTGAATTTTTTCGGGTCATCCTTCCTGCATTTTTGTTTATGACCTTTGCCTCATTAATAACCAATATCTCCTCTTATTTGCAGGTTGAACGGGATTTGTTTGAGCTGATCCTTTTTTTTCCTGTGATGTATCTGGGTGCCGGATTAATAGGTACCCTCCTTGTTGCACTTTTAAAATGGATCATCATCGGACGCTATACACCTGCCAGGAAGCCTTTGTGGAGCGGGTATGTGTGGAGAAGCGAACTGGTCACTGGCGTTTATGAGAACTTTCTTGTATTGTTTTTCCTCAACATGCTGACTGGTACGCCTTTTATAAAATATCCCCTCCGTTTGCTGGGATGCAAAATTGGTAAGAGGGTTTGCATCTATACTACCCAGATCACTGAATTCGATCTGGTAAAGATGGGTGATTATTCTGTCGTAAATGATAATTGTACCTTACAAACACATCTGTTTGAGGACCGTGTGATGAAAATGTCATATGTCGACATTGGCAAGGAATGTAGTGTTGGCGGAATGTCTGTCGTTTTATATGATTCCAGGATGGAGGATCGCTCAGTTCTGGAGCCACTATCAGTCTTAATGAAAAGCGAGACACTGCCCGAAGGTATCGTCTTTATTGGCGCACCGGCAAAAAAGCTTTTTTAACATTAAACAATCGCATATCATGAGTAGAAATTTTCTTCTTCCTGTACGAAACTTGATAGTTGGTTGGATGTGTATCCTTTTCAGCTTAAATACCATGGCGCAAAAGTCTGCCTTCCTTGAG